>CAZOTC010000040.1:0-15535 GCA_964582605.1 uncultured Geobacter sp.
CGGCAGGCAGCACCCAACTGCTGCACTATGCTGTCACAGACGGTGAAGCACTCTATGAACTGGTCTTCAACCCGATCGACCAGTCATGGACCATCCAGAACCACCCCACCGAGTAGACTCCATGCAGCATCGTATTGTCATGCATATCGACATGAACGCCTTTTTTGCCTCGGTTGAACAACAGGCCAATCCTGAATTGCAGGGTAAGCCGATTGCCGTAATCGGCAGTCATGGCAGAACGGTCATCACCACCTCCAGCTATGAAGCACGGGCATTCGGCGTCAAGACCGGCATGGCCAAATGGGAGGCGCTCAAGGTCTGCCCCCAACTGATCTTTGTGGTGGGAGACAACAGAAAGTACACCTACACCAGCAGCAGGATCATTGAGATGATGCGGCAGTACACGCCCCTGATAGAAGTCTTCTCCATTGATGAAGCCTGGCTGGATGTCACCCACTCCCTACAACTGTTCGGTTCCGCTGAACGGATCGCCTATCTGCTGAAAGCTCAGATCAAGCAAAGCTTCGGTATTACCTGCTCTATTGGTATCGCCCCCAACAAACTGCTGGCCAAACTTGCCTCAGACATGCAGAAGCCGGATGGCCTGACCATCATCAGGCCGGAAGAGGTCAGCAAGGTGCTGGAGACCATGCCGATCAAGGAACTCTGCGGCATTGGCAGAAAAATGGAGCGCCACCTGAACCTGCTCAGCATCCGCACCTGTGGTCAACTGGGCAGAGCGGATGAACAGATGCTCACCAGAAAGTTCGGCATCATGGGTAAACGGTACAAAGAATGGGGCCAGGGGATTGATTACAGCCCGGTGGTACCGCAGGAAGAGGAAGACGATGTCAAGAGTGTCGGCCATTCCATGACCCTGCGCAGAGATGTTGATACCAGAGAGGATATCCTCAAACACCTGCTGCAACTGTCAGAAATGGTGGGGCGCAGGGCCAGACGCTACGGTGTCTCAGGCAAGACCGTCACCCTGCAGATCAGGTTTGCCGATTACTTCTCCAATGCCGGCAAGCAGGAAACCCTGAGCAACTATATCAACCAGAGTGACGAGATCTATAAGGCAGCAACGGCTATACTCAACAGCATCGAGATTGAACAGAAGGTCAGGCTGCTGGGAATAAGCCTTTCCAACCTGCAGCACAACAGCCAGCAACTGCCGCTGTTTCCTGAAGAACAGCGAAAGGCAAAAATGACCCAGGCCATGGATGCGGTGAACAACAAGCTGGGGGATTTTACCGTAACCTACGGCAGCCTGCTGCAGACAGAGGAAAAAGGTTCCCACGTTATCTCTCCGGCCTGGCGGCCGGAGGGGATCAGAAATGTGGGGGTACAGTAAGAAGTATAATCTATGACGATATATGGGGATGGTCCGCTGATAAAGTAGGGCCTGTCATCAAATTTTCCAGCAGCCTGTAACGGACAAATCACGCGGTCTTCAGCATCATATGCCTTGTCAGCCAAGAGAGCACTTGCCTCAATGTGCGGTAAGAGCTGATCGGCACCATCAAGGTCACAAGCCTGACCAGGAGTTAGGACGAAGGCAGCGGGATTTCCCAATGCATCAACGACAGCATGGATTTTAGTGCTCAATCCACCTTTACTACGTTCTCGGCATTCTACTCATTCCGGAGAACTCACAACGCTTGGACATGGACACCTCCGGAGAAGAGATGTCGGATGGTATGGCATAAAAGTAATGAAGGGGAAACAAGGAGTAAAAAGACAGGTCAAGCGCTCACCCGCACATGACCAAAAATGCGGGCCTTTCAGTACCCTTGCCAGTGCGTGAAGATGGCGTGAAAACTTTTCGCAGTGCAGATCAATAGCTTGTGACAGGCTGCTTCATCATCCTGAAGAGGCCGGTAACCACGCCGATAATATGAAAACCAGGGGTACCGTGGCGGACAAAGACGGGATCAACAGCAGGATGTTCCGGTTGCAGCCTGATAAATCCCCGCTCATGCAGGCAACGTCGCACCAGTGTTTCGCCGTTCAACCAGACAACAATGATGTCTTTGTTGGCAGCATCATCGGGAGAAGGCTGGACGAGTACCATATCCCCTTCAAGTATTCCTGCCCCACGCATTGCATCATTCTGAACCTTCAGGATAAATCGCGTACCTGACATTTTAATGAACCGGTCGAGGGAGAGTCGGTCAACTGCTTCTTCTTCATCAGGCTCCTTCAGATCAGGGTAGACCTGATTGATAACCGGCAGTTGAAAATAGGAGTGCTCCCAGTCAACGCCAGGCAACTGTTCCTGCTTCCAGTCTGCTCCGTCGGGCGTCAGGCTGATACCGCGTGAACTTGAACGGCTGCGTCGAATATACCCTTTTCGTTCAAGGGCATTCAGGTGCTGGACAACGGATACGGTTCCGGTGAGTCCTAAACGGTTGGCAATTTCTCGGATTGAGGGGGGATACCCGTGTTGGGCAATTTGATCTTCAATGATGGCCAGTACATCTCGCTGACGACGTGAAAGTGGCTCCATAGCGTGCCCTTGTCGCAAATGTGATACGTGACAAATGTACTATACGGATGCATTTTAGCTCTGTCAACAGTCTGTTTTTGTTAAGAGAATAAAAAAAGAGGTGCCTGGTCTGGCACCTCGGTAAGCATGAGTGATTGTGAAGCGTACAATATTCAGCGTTTTCCGCGGCGGGCCAGTGAAGCACCAACAAAGGCGCTGAAGAGAGGGTGGGGTACCAGCGGTTTTGACTTGAATTCAGGGTGAAACTGGCAGGCCAGAAACCAGGGGTGGTCAGGCAGTTCCACAATCTCTACCAGATCCTTCTGCTGGTTGATACCTGAAAGCACCAGACCTTTGGTGGTCATCATCTCGCGGTAGAGGTTGTTAAATTCATAACGGTGGCGATGGCGTTCGGAAATTTCTGTTTCGCTGTAGGCCTCAAAAGCCTTGGTGCCTTTGGTAACCGTACAGGGGCAGGCCCCCAGTCGCATGGTGCCGCCTTTTTTGTGCACGGTCTTTTGCTCTTCCATCAGGTGAATGACCGGCTCTTTGCAATCATTTTTAAATTCTGTTGAACAGGCTTTTTTCAAGCCACAGACATTGCGGGCGAATTCAACCACGGCCATCTGCATGCCAAGGCAGATGCCGAAGAAGGGGATCTTTTGGGTTCTGGCATACTCGATTGCCAAGACCTTGCCTTCGGTTCCCCGCTCGCCAAAACCGCCTGGAACCAGCACACCGTCAACATCATCAAGCCACCCTGCAACCCCGGTCTCCTCGATCTTTTCTGCATCGACGTATTTAAGATAGACCCGGCAGTCACTGGCTATACCTCCGTGGGTCAGGGCCTCAGCCAGAGATTTGTATGATTCGGTCAGGTTCACATATTTACCGACAATTGCTATCCTTACCTCGCCATGACTGGGGTGGCGCAGGGTTTCCACAACGTTTTGCCAAGGGGTCAGGTCCGGCTGCTTGGTCCAGATGTTCAGTTTCTCAACCACCTGCTCATCCAGACGTTCCTTGTTGAGAGCAAGGGGAACCGCATAGATATGTTCAGAGTCCACAGACGGAATGACACAGCTTTCTTCCACGTTGCAGAACAGCGATATCTTACGTCTCATATCCTGGGGAAGTTCGCGGTCGCAGCGGCAAAGCAGGATATCGGGCTGGATGCCGATCTTGCGCAGCTCCATAACCGAATGCTGGGTCGGCTTGGTCTTCATTTCGCCCGCAGTACGGATGTACGGCACCAGCGTAACATGCAGATAGAGGGTGTTGCCGTGACCGCGGTCAAAACGGAACTGCCGGATCGCCTCCAGAAACGGGAGTGATTCAATATCGCCGACCGTACCACCTACTTCTACAATAGCGACATCAGCCCCTTTGGCATTCTCAATGATCTTACTCTTGATCTCATCCGTGATATGGGGGATGACCTGTACCGTACCGCCCAGATAATCACCGCGACGCTCTTTTTCAATGACTGAGAAATAGATCTGGCCGGTGGTAAAGTTACTCTTCTTGGAGAGGCGGGCCGAGGTGTAGCGCTCATAGTGACCCAGATCAAGGTCGGTTTCTGCGCCGTCATCGGTTACAAATACCTCGCCATGCTGAAAGGGTGACATAGTGCCGGGGTCAACGTTGATATAGGGGTCCAGTTTCTGCATGGTTACCCGCAACCCCCGGGCTTCAAGCAGTGCCCCCAGTGAGGCAGCGGCAAGACCTTTGCCGATTGAGGAGACTACCCCGCCGGTGATGAAGATAAACTTGGTTTTCATGGAAGCAAGCTCCTGGTTTTTTGTGCGTGTCGGCATGGTTATCCCTGTTTCATCCGTTCTTTTGCTTTGTTCAGGTCTTCTGGGGTGTCAATCCCCAGTGATTCGAATGCAGTCTCCACCACCCGAATCCTGATGCCGTTTTCAAGTGCCCTCAACTGCTCAAGTTTTTCTGACAGCTCCAGAAAGGTCTGGGGCATGGCTGCGTACTCAAGCAGGAAATCCCGTTTATAGACATACAGGCCGACATGCTTGAAACAGAGCAGGCGACCGGAGGCAAAGGCTTCATCCTTAAGGTCGTGCCATTTGTCCCGGAAAAAGGGGAGGGGGGAACGGGAAAAATAGAGCGCATTACCGGAGTTGTCGGTAACGACCTTGACGACATTGGGTGAGAGGAAGTCATGCAGGCATCTGATGCGGCTTTTAAGGGTACCCATCTTCAGGGCCGGGTCGGTCAAAAACGGTTCAATCGCCTGATCAATCATGGCAGGGTTGATCAGCGGTTCATCTCCCTGTACGTTGACCACGATATCTGCCTCAAGCCCCTGGGCGACCTCTGCCAGACGATCGGTGCCGGTTTCATGGGCGGTTGAGGTCATGATCGCCTCGCCCCCCATCTGGTGGATCACGTCGGCGATCCGGTGGTCATCGGTGGCAACAATTGCTCGAGACACCAGTGAGGCTTTCAGGGTCCGCTCGTAGACGTGCTGTATCATCGGTTTGCCGGCCAGATCGGCAAGGGCTTTGCCGGGGAAGCGGGTTGAAGCGAAACGGGCGGGAATAATAGCGACTATATGCATGGTTTGTAGATCCAGGGGGCAATGGTAAGGGGGCACGGGCAGGCATGATCACCCGTTGCATCCGAAAATAAGCTGAAAAAATACTCTTAAAACCGTCGCCCTGTCAAGACTTCACAGCAGAGGTTTCAGCGGTTATGGCTTTGATTGATGCTGTTGCGCCAGTTAAAGGCATCCAGTTGGGCCGCCAGCAGCTGGTCAAGGCTGATGGATAAGTTGTCAAGCAGTTCCTGTACAGCTTCAAAGTCGGTCTTTTCAAGTTTTTCCGCCAGCAACAGTAGGGTGCCGTAGGGGCCTTCCCGTCGCAGCAGCGCGTCAGCCATATCTTCAGACAGGTTCAGGCTCTCGACAACATGTTCCATCGGGGTTTCGTACAGTGCGTCAAGCAGGGACAGGATACCGGTCAGAAAGGCGGTTTCAACCATATCGCTGGTCCGCTCCTGATGGGTGCGCTGCATCACTAGAATTTCCATCAGCCGTCCACGGACAGCAGCCATTTCCAGCAGCGGGGAGTTCAGGCCACGGTCATCCTTGCCGGCAAACATGGCCAGCTGTACCCAGCGCCGCAGATGGTTGATGCCCAGCAGCATGATGGCATGCCTGATATTCTTAATCTTTTCACGCAGGCCGATCATGACCGAATTGACCAGCTTCAACAGGTTAAAGGTTAGGCTGGGGTTTTCCCGGAAGGTCTCTTCGATCTCATTGATATCCCAGTCTTCACACAGCTGTTGCAGCAGCTTCATCATGGCGATCCCGGATGGATCAATCCGCTGTTGCCTGATAATAATCGGCCGTTCAAAAAAATAGCCCTGAAACAGCTCAAAGCCGTAAGCAAGGCACTTTTCAAACACCTCAACCGATTCTACCCGTTCTGCCAGAAGTTGAACCGGGTATTTGCGCAGGGCTGCCGCAATCTTGGGCAGCTCTTCAGGATCGGTGGCCATGATATCAACCTTGATGATATCCACCAGCCTGTAAAAATTGGCATAGTCAGGGTTGTAGATATGATCGTCAAGTGCAATCTTAAAGCCCTGATCCTTCAGCTCGCTGCAGCGCAGACGAACATTATCGTCCAGTTCGATGTTTTCAAGGATTTCAAGTACCGACTGTTCGATCGGCAGCAGTTCAAGCATTTCAGAGTGAAGTACTTTGTCGGTGATGTTCAGGAACCCGAATTTGTCCCCCAGCACGTCCTGCAGGCCAAAGTCTGACAGGGCGGTGGCGATTACCGATGCTGATGCCTGAGCCTGGCTTTCAAACTGGGCAGTGGTATGGTGTCCGGCTGCCCGGAACAGCAGTTCGTAGCCGTAGATCTCCTGTTTGGCATCCAGGATCGGTTGTCGACCGATAAAATATTTGAGGTCATTATCGGGGCTCATAGTGGTCAGCTCGAATACTGTTCCTTAATAGCCTGCCAGTCAAGCTGTTCCAGCAGCGTGACCAGTTGCTCCCGGGCCGTTTGGAGCTCCTGAATGCAGACGGCGCGTCGTGCAGATCCGACAGGGGGGGGCGCATCCTGCAGCCGCATACAGATTTCCGACAGCTGGTTGGCGCCAATATTTGCCGCCATCCCCTTCAGTTTGTGGGCGGTCTTTTCCAGTGTATCAACGGTGGCGTCACTGTTCAGGTGATTAACCAGCTCATCAAGAAGCGGATAACCGTGGTTGGTAAACAGGGTCAGCATCTCCCTGAAAAATGACACATCCGAGCCGAGGTTGGTGATGGCCTCCCGGAGATCCAGAACCGGCAGTGAAGCGCCGGTAGGCTGCTGTATCTGCGGGGCAGGCGTCTGTTCTGCCGGGGGAGCAGCAGCTGCAAAAAAAGAGCTGGTCAGTTCCTCAAGCTTGGCCTGGGTGACCGGTTTGGGCAGGTAACCGTCCATGCCTGCCTTGGCGCAACGCTCCCGCACAGCCTTCAACGAGTAGGAGGTAAGGGCTACAATCGGTGTATGTCTGCCCTGCAGCCGTTCATGCTCCCTGATCAGACGTACCGCCTCAAAACCGTCCATCACCGGCATCAGGATATCCATCAGAATCAGGTCAAAGCTGTCCTGCTCACACTCTTCAACCGCCTCACGGCCGTTACCGACCAGCAGTACCTGATGTCCCAGCCGCTCCATCAGCCCTTTAATATTCAGCTGTTCCAGCGGGTTGTCCTCTGCCACCAGGACTCTCAGCCGGTCTGGTGTCAGAGGAATGCCGGCTGCGGCATCCCAGAACTGCACGCTTTCTGTCGACCGTACGACCGGCGGTTGGGGAGCGGTTGGCGGCAGTGCTGCCTCATGGTCTGCATCCTGCGTCAGCCAGAGATCGAACAAGGCGGTTTTCCCTTCATGGGCAACGGTCTTCAGGATCAGACAGCTTCCGACCAGAGAGACCAGTGTGGTGGCAAGGCCGATACCGCGTAGCGATTTGAGGGCAGGGAGGCCTGACTGGGCAAGCTGCTGTGCCACGGCCTGATCACCCCGCTGATAACTGCTGCGGGTCAGGCGCCGGTCAACAGCAGTCACCGAGAATCGCAGGCAGTACCTGGTGCCGTCACGTCCCTGCAGCGCAACCGATGAGGTAACCATGCTTGGCCCTTTCGAATCGGTTGCCCAGGTAAACAGCGCCATCAGGATTTCCTTCAACAAGGTGGACTGACCGTGGAAGGTTGCGGGTAGAAAATCAGGAATGACCGGTTCCGGTAGAGTGGCGGCCAATGACAGTCGTTGACCGGCTTCAGTGAAAAGTGACGCAAGCGAGAAGGGCTCCTCCGGCGGGACAATCCCCTCGGTCATGGAGGATGCCAGCTTTATCTGCTCGAGGGGGGTATGGCGGCGCAAAAAGAGCAGATCCAGAACAGCCGCACTAAGCATGGTCTGGTATGGCTGCGAGGTGGGGCAATTGCCGATATCCTGCACGGTCAGCAGGTGGAATGATGAGGGGCAGTCAGATTTGGTCGTCAGAGGCTGCAGCTCCAGTCTGAGGGTCAGGCTGTTCTGGCCGCAGAAGAGCGTATCATTCCATGTGGCGCCGCTATGCAGGGCCGTGCGGGCCAGGAGCAGGTTGGCATCCCGGTCGGCACCGTAGAGCAGCAGAAACAGTTCCTCAAGCTGCCGGCCCTCACCATGTCCTGAAAGGCCGGTCAGACGCTGGGCTGCACGGTTTGAAAAAATCAGTTCTTCACCGCGCCCCAGCAGCATAATACCAAACGGCAGGGTGTCCAGCAGGCGGGAGGTCCTGGAAAGATCCAGCAACTGCTGCGAGGTATCACTGCAGGTTGTCATCCGTTTTTGTAAGCGCTGCAGAATGGCATCGGCCTCTTCAAGCTGCTCCGGGTCCGGCAGGCAGGCCAAGGCGCCTGCTTCCGAGGCGCGCTTCCAGCCGGCCACCGTGTTTTCGGCTCCCACAAGTACGGTATGGGCGCGACACCCCCAGCGCTCCTGCAATGTACTTGTCAGGGCAAAGGGGTCCAGGCCGGCAGAACAGCAGATGAACACCAGATTGGGAAGAAATTCCTCAAACATCAGGATTCCCCGATCAGCGCCTTCGGCAATCAGCAACCGGACCTCTGCCGACAGGAAAAATTTTTGCAGAGACTCGTAACCACCTGTTCCATCCGTAATCAACAGGACTGACAGTTCCGGGTAGCGGTGTGATATCGGGCTGTTCATAATAAAGGCTCTTTTCTGCTAAAAAAGTTCAATTGAGGGGAGGCCGCCGGTTGCCTTCCGGGCTGTGCCTCCCATGGCCTGGGCATGTATCTGGCGCTGGTCGTCCATGACATAGCGGTCAAAGGTCGACTCAATCGCAAACATTTCTTCCCTGATCGAATGAATGGTGCCTGATCCCTGTCTCAGTTTGTTCAGCAGGCCGGCCAGGTGACTCGAAAAATCAGACATGACCGAGATGACATGTTCCAGTTTCTGCCGGGTGATATCCTGAAACTGGATATTGCCCAGCGCCTCGACTACCGTCTGTTCAATCCGCTGGCCCTGCTGCTCAAGCTCGGTCAGGGTACAGCCCACGGTGGTCTCGATCCTGCGTGCGCTCTGCTCCAGCGAGAGCAGCTGGTCATGCACCAGCCTGAACTGGTCACGTTCGCTCCCCTGCTGGTCGGCAGCCTGTTTGTTGGCCAGTTCACGATCAATCAGGCTGGCCATATCCTTCATACCCTGACTGATCTGGTTGGCGGTCTTGTCCACGGTGGCCGACAGCCGCTGTACCTCATCCGCCACCACGGCAAAGCCCCGTCCCGCCTCACCGGCCCGGGCAGCCTCAATGGCGGCATTCAGGGCCAGCAGGTTGGTCTGGTCGCTTATGTCCCGGATATGGGAGATCAGCTCATTCAGCTTGTCAACACTGCCGACGATCGACTGAATCCGGTCCCGTTCGGTCTGTGCAGCCTGTTCTCGGGCCTGCAGGTGCTGCTCGATCACGCTGATCATCTCGGAGTTTTTGGCCAGAATCCGGTTGGAATCTTCAAGTGATGTGGAAACGTCAGTGCTGAAACCGCCCATGCTGCGCAGCAGGTCGCTGGTTGACTGATCCACTGCCTGCAGCATCATTACGATCTGTTCGGCAGCATCGTTGGTCTGGGCGATCACGTTTTCCAGGTGCAGCCGGTTCAGGGTAACGGTCTTGTCGATGGTGCCGTGCAGATCGCTGATCAGCCCGATCACGTTCTCCCGATTGCTGCTGTGGCAGCCATGCACAGACTGGCAGGCGCTCTGAAGGTGCGTGGCCAGTGAACGACCGGGCAAGGTTGCCGCCAGCCAGAGGATCAGGCAGAGCAGCCCGCAGCCGGCTGCCGAGATCAGCAGCGAAGAGGTGGGGATATCGCCAGGCAGCACCAGCTGCAGCATGCCTGCTGCAGCAAGACCGGCAACCGGCAACACCAGCGGTGCCAGCAGCGGGGCACGGCGCAGCCAGGAAACCAGCGGTAGTGTGTTCGTATGTTCAGGCATCTGACAGGCTCCTTACGGGCATTAAGGGTGTTACGGGATCAGCTTCTTGAGAACTTCTGTCAGCTCCTCCGGTTTTACCGGCTTTACCAGCCAGCCGGTGGCGCCGGCGGCCCGGGCATCGGTCCGCTTCTGCTGCTGTGATTCGGTGGTCATGACCAGCACCGGCATGAAACGGCAGGCCGGCAGTTTTTTAACCTCTTTGATCAGGGTGATGCCATCCATGCCCGGCATGTTCAGGTCGGTAATCATCAGGTTCGGCTTGATCGTAGCCAGCAGCTTCAGGGCTGCATCACCGCCGGTGGCGGTCTGCACGGCATAACCGGCCTTCTCAAGGATCGTCTTGATACTCATCAGCAGGGTGGTGGAATCGTCTACCAGCAAAATCGTCTTCATGGTGCGTCGGTCTCCTCTGTAGGGTCTAGGGTCAAGCTGAGACTACGCTCAGCTTGCGAAGGGCAGGTATCAAAACAGAACTTCCAGAAGCTGCCTTCCGGCAGCGCAGTAACGGGAACCTTCAGCATCTTCAGGGTTTGCAACGGTGCCGTGTGCAAGTGTTCACAGGCCGAGAGATCCACGGCAATGCCGGGATATTCCTTCAGTGTCTCCAGCAGCTGGTCGGTTTCCTCAATGGTCACAATCCCTTCAAAAAACAGCAGGGGCGGGGTGACCCCGGTCTCAAGTCTCAGCGGCATAGTCGATCACCTGTGGCAGGTTAAGCAGCAGCATGATCGAGCCATCACCCAGGATGGTGCTGCCGCTGTAGAAACGGTTATGGGCCAGCATGCCGGTCATCGGCTTCATGACCGCATCAATAATATCACAGAACTCGTCAACGGCCAGTGCCACGGTCTCGCCGCGGACCCTGACCACCACGGCGGAAAAACGTTCCGGGAACCAGCGGTGGGTGTTCTGCATTGCCAGTTGGCGCCCCAGGCTGTACAACGGCACCAGATCATCCCGCACCTTCAGTCCGGGAGCGGTACCCAGTGTAGTAATGGCAGACAGCGGCAGGTCTCCCAGAGTCTCCTGCAGGTCAGTGGCCGGGATGCCGAAGGTGCAGCCCCCCTGTTTGACGGTCAACAGGCTGGTGATGGCCATGGAGAGCGGCAGGGTCAGGCGGACCGTGGAGCCCTTGCCCAGCCGGCTGGTGACATGCACGGTACCGTTAAAGGTGGTCACCATGGTCTGGACCGCATCCATCCCCACCCCCCGTCCGGACAGGTCCGAGATCTGGTCGGCGGTTGAGAAGTTGGGGGCAAAGACCAGCTGGATAATATCGTCATCAGACATGGCAGCAAGAGATTCGGCAGAGGCGATCCCTTTTTCCAGGGCCTTGGCCTTGATCCTGGCAGGGTCGATCCCCTTGCCGTCATCCACAATCTCAACCACAATGGAACCGGCATCCTGAAACGCCTTCAACCGGATCGTTCCTTCGGCAGATTTGCCGGCAGCCAGCCGCTCCTCCGGGAGTTCAATGCCGTGGTCCAGCGAGTTGCGCACCATATGCACCAGCGGCTCGGAAAGCGCTTCGATAACATCCTTGTCCGCCCTGGTCTCTTCCCCCTCCATCACCAGGGCGATTTTCTTGCCCAGCTTGTTGGAAAGATCCCGCACCAGCCGGGGGAACCGTTCAAAGGCCTTGGCCACCGGCAGCATCCGCATCTCAAGGGCAACATCCTGTAATGATGAGACGATCTGGCTGATGGTGTCGGTCTTGCTGTCCAGCTCGGCTGCCAGCTGGGGCACGCGGTAGACCGTTTCGGCCCGCTGACAGAGATAAGGCAGGGCGTTGCGGGCCACCAGCAGCTCACCCACCAGATCCATAAAATGGTTGACCAGACGCTGGTCAACCCGGATGTAGGAGGTGACAGTCCCCTTCTTCTGGTCATGGGCAGCGCCCGCCTTGGGCTCTTCAATCTGCAGTGCAGATGCAGATGCGGACGGCTGGGGGGGAGCCGCCGTCCACATCAGTTCAGCCTGTTCTGCTTCGGGCAGGGATGCTGCTGCAGCCGGTTTCAGCAGATCAGCGGTAATCGGCACCATCCGGATCTGGTCCGGAATATACTGGAAGATGGCCTCAATCCGCTCCGGCGACTCAACCACAATACCGCGGAATGCTATCCGGCAGGTGTAGGGATCAAATTCGTCAAGGGGGGGCGTCCGGTCAGGCAGCAGTAGTTCCAGCAGCATCGGATCAGGCAGCTGGCGCAGCAGGTTGACCGGGTCATCCCCCAGGAAGAAGCAGCTCTCCTCCGGACGGTACCAGAATGCCGCCGCCGGTGTTTCCAGCTGCAGCAGCTCCTCCGGCCAGTCTGCAGCTGCTGTGCGAGCCCACTCGATCAGCTCAAGCTGTGCCTGATCAGGCGCTTCCGGCTCTGTTGCCAGGACAGCATCTACCGCTTCCGACGGTTGCAGCAGCAGCAACAACCGTTCCCTCAGCTGATTCCCTTCCTGATCGGCCGTTGCAGGCAGCTCCTCGGTCTCTTCGATGCAGGCCAGCCAGGCCCCCACCTGGTCCAGCACCCCCAGCAGCAGGTCAACCGAAATCGTATCAAGGACACGCTGGCCGTTACGCACCTGATCCATAAGGTCTTCAGCAACATGGGTCAGTCGGGTAATCGGCTGAAACTCCGGGAAGATGCCGGAGGTGCCCTTGATGGTGTGAAAATTGCGGAAGATGCTGTTGATCAGCGCGGCATCGGTGGTTGCCTGCTCAAGATTCAGCAGCCCCTTGGCCGCCTCATCAAGGTAGTCGCGAGCTTCGGCTATGAATTGCAGTACCAGCGTATTCATTGGGCACTCATTTCAGGGGGATGCAACAGCAGTCGTTCGGCAGCGGAAGATCGTTTAATGAACAGGTAAAGATGGTGTCAAAATGAACCGCAACCGACTGGAATGCCTCAAGCAGGCGCGGATCAAAATGCCCCGGCAGGGTTCTGCCGTCCCCCTGCAGGATGATTTCCATCGTGCGCTGGTGGGTAAACGGTTCCTTGTAGGGGCGCCGCATCCGCAGGGCATCATAGACATCAACCAGCCCGACAATTCTGCCTGCCAGGGGAATCTCGTCACCTGTCAGTCCGGCCGGATAGCCGCTGCCGTCCCAGCGTTCATGGTGAGACAGGGCGATCGACTCGGCCATCTGCAGGATCGGAGCTGATGACTCGCGCAGTATCCGGGCGCCGATCAAGGTGTGCTGGCGCATGACCTTCAGTTCTTCGGCATCCAGCGGCCCGGGCTTGCTCAGAATCTGGTCCGGAATTCCGATCTTGCCGATATCATGCATTGGCGCAGCGTAGAAAATCATCTCGCAGGTCTGTTCCGACAGTCCCAGGTTTCGTGCAAGACAGCGAGCATAGCTTGAGATACGGGAAATATGGTCGCCGGTATCTTCGTCCTTGAATTCGGAGGCCATCACCAGGCGGTGGATCGTCTCGATGTAGGACTCCCGCAGTTCCCGGGTTTTGAGCGTCACCTCGTCCTGCAGGCGGAGGTTAAAGGTCTGCATCAGATCCTGATGCTCCTTTACCTTCAACAGGTTGCGGACCCGCAGCAGGGTTTCCGGACGATCCAGCGGTTTGTACAGAAAGTCATTGGCACCGGCTTCAAGCGCCTGCAGTTTGGTGGCACGGTCAGACAGGGCGGTGGCAACGATCACCGGCAGGTTCACCGTTTCGGGTTTGCTGCGCAGCTCTGCAAGCACCTGAAAACCGTCCATATCCGGCATCATCAGGTCAAGGATAACGATATCCACTTCCTCGCGGGAGAGCAGATCAAGGGCCTGATAGCCGTCCATGGCCGCGATGACCGAGTAGCCGGTAGGCGCAAGAATCCCCTGATAAAGCTGGATGTTCAGCTTCTCATCATCAACACAGAGTATGCGTGGTGTACGGTCGGTCATACGATTTTTCCTGTTGTTCTACTACAGATACTGTTCCAGCAACTGATGCAGCAAGGATGGCTTGACCGGTTTTGCCAGAAATCCATCCATCCCGGCCTCGTGACAGCGGCAACGCTCCTGGTCGGTGTCGTTGCCGGTCAGGGCAATAATCGGTACCCGTTGCTCACAGTCCTCAACCCGCCGAATGGCGGCGGTTGCCTGGTAGCCGTCCATATCCGGCATTTGACAGTCCATAAAAACCAGGTCAAAAGGGGCCATGCAAAACAGCTCCACCGCTTCCCGGCCGCTGGCAGTCACACTGCAATAGAGCCCCAGTTTGTCCAGCAGCATGCTCATCACCCGCTGATTCAGGATATTGTCATCCGCAACCAGTACCCGCTTACCCTTGAAGCCCGGTTCTGCAGGGGGGCTGCCGTCTGCAGGAGCTGCCTCGCTGCGGCGCAGATCCTGAATCAGTGCCGACAGCCTCGCCTCGCTGACCGGCCGGGTAATGGCCGCCGAGTATCCGAGGCGCCGCAGTTCATCGGACGCTATCACGGTGCCCGGCGCAAGTACCAGCAGGCGCACGGCATCAGGAAAAAGTCGGGACAGCTCGATACCTGCTGCTTCTGCGGCACCGTCTGCAGTCTGCCAGATCATCAGCAGCCCTGGTGAAGCCGTATTTCGTACCGCTTCACCGGCCAGCTCAGAAGGATGAGCGCAGGTCAGAACCGGCGAGAGCCCGAGGCGGGCAAGGGTTCCGGCCTGGGTGATC
Organism: uncultured Geobacter sp.; assembly: GCA_964582605.1. Lineage (GTDB taxonomy): Bacteria > Desulfobacterota > Desulfuromonadia > Geobacterales > Pseudopelobacteraceae > Trichlorobacter. The sequence continues at coordinate 14,667 of CAZOTC010000040.1, forward strand.
CGCACCTGCTCCAGCGGCGCTGCCAGCAGGGCAGGGCCTTCGCAAGGAGGTGCAGCTGTTTCGTCAGATTCAGTATGGTGCCGTAACGGCAGGGGCAGTGAAAACCAGAAGGTAGAGCCGATACCTGCGCTGCTTTCAAAGCCGATCTCTCCCTGCATGAGAGTAACAAGCTTTTTGCTGATTGCAAGCCCTAATCCGGTTCCGGTGGGACGTTCTTTGCCGCTGTCGGCCTGATAGAACTGCTCAAACAGGCGGCCCTGCAGATGCTCCGGTATGCCGCAGCCGGTATCCGTGACTGCAATCCGGTATTCCATCAGGCCGTTGTCTGTCTGTCTGCCGGTTACCTCTATCACCACCATCCCGTTTTTGGTGAACTTGACCGCGTTACCGGCCAGATTGATCAGCACCTGGCGTACCTTGCCGATGTCTCCCACCACCTGACGGGGCAGCAGGGGAGGGTAGTAAACCACCAGCTCGGTTCCCTGGGCAGCTGCCTGGTTTGCCAGCAGGTCAGCCACGTCATCAATCGCCTTGCGCAGCGAGAACGGCACCGGCTCAAGGGTAACCTTGCCGGCCTCTATTTTTGAAAAATCAAGGATATCATTGATTATTTCAAGCAGCATCGTGCCGGAGCTGTTGATGGTCTGGACATATTCTCGCTGGGTACGGGTCAGCGGGGCATCCATCAGCAGGCTTGCCATGCCCAGAATGCCGTTCATCGGGGTGCGGATCTCATGGCTGACCGCTGCCAGAAAATCGCTCTTGGCCTGATTGGCTGCTTCAGCCTGCAGTTTGGCCTGCTTCAGCTCTTTGGCTGCCCGGTGCAGCCCCACCAGATTCCTGGTCCGTGCCGTCAGCTCGGTACGGTC
>CAZOTC010000041.1:0-15523 GCA_964582605.1 uncultured Geobacter sp.
AGCGGCACCGCCACCAGCAGCGCCACGATGTTCAGGGCGATGGTGGTCTTTTTCCAGACCAGCACCCAGCGGATGACCGGAGAGTAGAGCCGGATCAGGAAACGGGAGACCGGGTTGGCCTCCTCCTTCGGCATCCTGCCGTGCAGGAAGACGTACATCAGCACCGGCACCAGGGTGATGGCGATCACTGCCGAGGCCACCATGGAGAAGGTCTTGGTAAAGGCCAGGGGGTGGAACAGCTTGCCCTCCTGTCCTTCCAGCAGAAAGACCGGCACAAAGGAAAGCACGATGATGGCCAGGGAGAAGAAGATCGCCCGGCCCACCTGTTTTGAGGAGGAGATGATCACCTCCAGCCGTTTTTCCCGGCGTTCCTCATCAGAAAGTTCCGAAAGCTTGCGGTAGCAGTTCTCCACCATGATGATACCGGCATCCACCAGCACCCCGATGGCGATGGCAATACCGCCCAGGGACATGATGTTGGAGGTCACCCCCATCAGTTTCATGGTGATGAAAGAGACCAGAACCGCCACCGGCAGGGTGATCACTACCACCAGCGCACTCCGGAAATGCAGCAGGAAGATCAGGATGATCAGGGAAACGATGATCGCCTCTTCAATGAGCGACGTCTTCAGCGTGGAAACGGCCCGTTTGATCAGGTCGGAACGGTCATAGGCCACCCTGATTTTCACACCGGGAGGCAGCCCTTTTCCCAACGCGGTGATCTTTTCCTTTACCCGGCTGATCACGTCGCCGGCGTTTTCGCCGTAGCGCATCACCACAATGCCGCCGACGGTTTCACCTTCGCCGTTTAAGTCCAGCAGTCCCCGGCGGATGGCGCCCCCCAGCTGCACCGTACCCAGGTTTTTGACATAGACCGGCGTGCCGCGCATGTCGGCCCCCACCACGATATTTTCCAGATCAGCCAGTGATTTGACGTAGCCCTGGCCCCTGATCAGGTATTCGGCGTCGGCCTGTTCAATCAGCCTGCCCCCCACATCCTTGTTGGAGCCTTTCACCGCCTCCATCACCTTGGCAGTGCTGATGTTGTAGGCCTGCAGCTTGATCGGGTCCAGGTCGATCTGGTATTCCCGTACCAGACCGCCGATGGAGGCCACCTCGGCCACCCCTTGCACGGTGTTGAGCTGATAGCGCACGAACCAGTCCTGCAGGGTGCGCAACTGCTCCAGGTCATAGCCCTTGCCCTCCAGGGTATACCAGAAGACATGGCCCACGCCGGTTCCGTCAGGCCCCAGGGTGGGGGTGACGCCAGGGGGCAGCAGCGAAGCCGCGTAGTTGAGCCGTTCCAGCACCCGGGTCCTGGCCCAGTAGATGTCGGCCTTGTCTTCAAAGATCACGTAGATCATGGAGAAGCCGAAGGCGGATGAGGCCCGCACTGCCCGCACCTGTGGCAGTCCCTGCAGGTTGGTGGCAAGCGGGTAGGTCACCTGGTCCTCCACCACCTGGGGTGAACGCCCGGCATATTCGGTGAAGACGATTACCTGGTTGTCGGACAGGTCAGGGATGGCATCCACCGGCGTCTTGTAGGCCGACCAGATCCCCCAGGCGGTGATCAGCCCAAACAGCACCAGCACGATCATGCGGTTCTTTGCAGAATATTCGATGATTTTTTCGATCATGGTGGTCTCTCGCAGATCTGAGTTACTTCATCTGCATGTCGTTCATATCCAGTGTACCCGGCTTCGTGCCAAGGGTCTGCTTGGACTGCCCGGCAGTGCCGTGCAGGCTGTGATCCTCACCAGATCCCCCGCGCAGTTTTGATTCGGAATCAATCAGGTAGGCGCCGGACACCGCCACTTTTTCGCCCGCCATGATGCCGGACAGAATCTGCACCATCTCGTCAGTCCGTTGCCCCACCTGCACCATGCGGGGCTCAAAGACGCCGGGCTGCGTCTCCACCCAGACCGTCTGCTGCTTGCCGGAATCCATCACCGCCGTCACCGGCACCACCACCGTAGAACCCAACCCAACCTTGATCACGGCATTGACATACATGTCCGGCTTCAACTGCATGCCCGGATTGGGCAGCTCCACCCGCGCCTTGACCGTACGGCTCTTGGGATCAAGGAAAGGGTAGATGAAGGCCACCCTGCCCGTAACTGCCTTGCCGGGAAATGATTGGGAGCGGATCTCAACGGTCTGGCCGATCCTGATGTTCCGGAATTCGCTTTCATAGACCTCGATCTCCACCCAGACACGGGAAAGATCGGCAACATTAAACAGTACGTCACCCACATTCACATACTGCCCCTGCTGCACCAGCTTCTCGATCACCACCCCGGACTGCGGGGTGAATATCGGCAGACGGATGGTCGGTTTTCCCGCCTTTTCCAGTTCGGCGATCTGCTGCTCCTTGACGCCGTACAGCATCAGACGCTGTCTGGCCGATGCCACCAACCCCTCGCCATTCTGAGAGATTGAGGGGATCGGCGAACTCCTCAGCTGCTCGCGGCTTTTGACCGCCAGCAGATACTCTTGCTGGGTGGCCAGCAGGTCCGGGGAGTACAGCTCTGCCACCGGCTTGTCCTTGTTTACCAGTGCTCCAACGGTGGTGACGTTTAACTTGTCGATCCGTCCTGCGATCCAGGCGGTCACCTTGGCCTGGCGGGATTGATCGTACTGCACCAGCCCCACGGCCTGTATCTCCTTGGCAAGGGCCTGTGTCCGCGCCTCCTGCACCGCCACGTTGGCCATCACCCGTTGGGTGGTAGAAAGGGCGATTCGTCCCAGCCGGGCCATCTCCTGCTGCTGTTCCGGGGTCAGGACCGCATTGTCCGCCGACCCGGCCACCTTCTTCACCAGCTCCATGGCGCAGATCGGGCAGGTTCCCGGCCGGTCCTTGATGATGAACGGATGCATCGGGCAGGTATAGAGCGGCGGCGATGTCTGCTCCTGATGACTCTGGCCATCAGCCTTGTGCAGGCTGGTCTCTTTGGCAAACTTGCCGGACTTGTAGTACCAGCTGGCAGCCACCACAGACAGGGCCAGGATGGAAAGGGGGATCGCTATCTTCTTGTTCAGGTTCATGGAGCACCTCTTGAACTTCTTTAACTGCAATGGAACGCGGATTTAGCGGATGCGACGGATTTACGCGGATTTTTAAATCGTTTCTGATTTTATCCGCGCAAATCCGCTCAATCTAGATTTGATCCGCGTTCTATTGCCTTTGACTTTCAGAAACCAACTCCACACCAACCGTCGCTTCCAGCCGCGCCAGGGCCATCATGTACTCGGCTTGCGACTCGTGCAGCTCTCGCTCGTAAGTGAACAGGCTCACCCTGCCGTCCAGCAGGGTCAGAAAATCCACCTTGTTCACCCGGTAGCCGATCAGGGCCGATTCCAGAGACTGTTCGGCCTGAGGGATGATCCCCTTCTTGTACAGCTCAATCAGCCGCTTGCGCCGATCCAGTTGGGCCAGACTGTCGTTGATGAGATAGCTGATGCTGTTTTTCAGGCTGTTCAGCTCATCCGTGGCCATGGCGGTTTCCGATGATGATTCGGCCAGCATCGCCTGTCGCCGGTTCCAGTGCACCGGCAGGTTGAAGGTCAGACCCAGGGAGAACATATTGTAGCCGGGATCGTTGGTCATGCCGTTTACAACCTGCTCGCGGAACATGTACTCAAAGGAGACGTTCACGTCGGGCCAGAACTCCTTGTGGGCCAGACGGCGGGCAGCATTGCCCTTGCCCGCCTGCGCCACAAGGCTCTTGACCTGGGGACGTTTTTCCAGGGCAAGGGCATGCAGCTGTTCAACGCTCTGCCTGAGCTCCGGCAGGGGGAAATCGGGGATGGCGGGGACCGCTGTGGTGCCCGGCCGGTACAGCAGGTAGTTGAGGTTTGCTGCCAGACTGGTGCGCTTCTGTTTAAGGGATATCTGCATTTCCAGCATCTTTGACCTTTCCAGCCCGGCTTTGTAGATATCGGCCTGCGCCCCCTGGCCCACAGCGTATTTGGTCTCGGCAACGGTCAGAAAGTCATCCATGATCTTCAGGTTTTTCTCGATGATAACCAGGGACTTGTCTACGGCATACAGCTGGTACCAGACCTCCTTGACCATCCGGGCCAGCTCCAGCTTACGTTCTTCGATACTGTGACGGTAGCTCTCCGCCTCAAGGGTGGCGATCTCTTCCCGCAAGGCCCGCTTGCCCCAGAACGGCAGCTGCTGGGAGATGCCGATCACCTTGGCGGTGGTGGCATCGCGATTGAAAGCGAACGGGTCGCGGGCCAGGAGGTTCTGGGCCTTCAGCATCAGCATCGGGTCCTCCAGGCTGCCTGCCTGTTTTGCCCGGCCGGCAAACATCTTCCAGCGGGCATCCGATGCCTTCAGTTCCGGGTTGTCGGCCAGGGCGATCTCGATAAGTACCGGCAGTGGCTGGAACGGAGCGGCCCCGTCCGCAGCAGCGTTGCCGGTGGCAAGAAACAGGAGGAGAAACAGAATGGCTGTGATCTTCATTGGCTGCCTCGACTGGTGGTGATGTCTGATGATAGCTCACCGTATCAGGTATCGTGCCAATAGCAGGTATTAAGGTAATTCAGCAGGTTGGATACAAAGAAAGGGCAGGGGGTAGGGGGGGGTGGAGATTATTCTACAGCGAGGAGCGGTATATCCTACGGCGGGGTTATGGCGTACTTCTCCATCCGATAGATCAGGGTATGGCGGGGGATACGCAGAAAGCGGGCAGCAGCGGTCTGGTTCCAGCTGTTGCGCTCCAGTGCCTGCACCACCACCTCCCGCTCCAGTTGTTCCAGGGAATAGCCCTCAGGCGGCAGATTCACCACCGTAGTGGCCGATACCGGCCTGTCGCTGTGCAGTACTTTTTCCGGCAGATCATCGACCGTAATGGTGTCGCTGTTGCGCATGATCAGCAATCGCTCCACCAGGTTTTCCAGTTCTCGCACATTGCCGGGCCAGGGATAGGAGACCAGCGCAGCAAGGGCAGCCTTGTCAAACTGCACCGTTTCAGTGCTGTGCCGTGCGCAGAAATGCTTCAACAACAGAGGAATGTCGTCCCGGCGCCGGCGCAACGGCGGCAGGTGGAGCGGAATCACCGCCAGCCGGTAGTAGAGGTCTTCACGGAACAGACCGTCGGCAATGGCCTGCTCCATATCCAGGTTGGTGGCTGCCACCACCCGCACATCCAGCTTCTGCTCTTTTGTTCCCCCCACCGGTTCAATCACCCGCTCCTGCAAGGCCCGTAACAGTTTGGGTTGCAAGAGCGGCGGCAACTCCCCTACCTCATCCAGAAAGAGGGTGCCGCCGTCGGCAAGGGCAAACTTGCCGGTTTTATCCCGCACCGCGCCGGTAAAGGCCCCTTTCAGATGGCCGAACAGCTCGCTTTCAAGCAGATCGTGGGGGATGGCGGCGCAGTTGATGGCCACAAAGGGACCGCCCTTGCGACTGCTGCGGCTGTGGATGGAGCGGGCCACCAGCTCCTTGCCGGTGCCGGACTCGCCGGTGATCAGTACCGAAGCCTCACTATCGGCCACCTTGCGCACCACCTGGAACACCTTTTCCATGGCCGGCGACCCGCCGATGATTGCCCCGAAATCAGCCCGTTCAGCCAGCTGGGACTTAAGCTGCCGGTTCTCATGGGACAGGCTGCTGAACTGCAACGCCTTTGCCACGGTCAGGCGCAACTCATCACGGTTGAACGGTTTGGTGATGTAGTCATAGGCCCCGGCCTTCATCGCATCCACCGCCATATCCACAGACCCGAAGGCGGTAATCATGATCAGCGGGGTTTCAGGAGACCGTTCCTTGACAGCGTGCAGGACCTGCATACCGGTCATGCCCGGCATCTTCATGTCACTGATCACCAGGTCGGGTGCTGCTTCGGCAAACAGCTGCAGCCCTACTTCGCCCGAGGCAGCAGAGTGCACCGTATAGCCCGCTTCACGCAGGTTGAACTCCAGTATCCGCCGTAGCGAGGTGTCGTCGTCGATTATGAGGATTTTGTGTGTCATTGAACACCACCCGTTTTAATCCTGAAAGTGCTGCATGGCTGGTTGTACATAGCGTCCCAGCCAGATCAGGTCAAGTTTCATGCATAAACGGCAACCTCACCACCACCGTCGTCCCCGTCCCCATCTCACTCTCCACCGTCAGTGTGCCATTGTGGGATTCAATGATCTTTCTGGAAACTGCCAAGCCCAGGCCGGTTCCGTCCTGCTTGGTGGTGTAAAACGGTTCGAAGATTCGCTCCAGCTCTTCCTGCCTGATGCCGGGGCCGGTATCGCTGAAGCGGATCTCATGGCCTGCTGCGATGCTCTGCATGCTGATGGTGACACTGCCGCCCGATGGGGTGGCCTGCAGGGCATTAATGACGATGTTCAGGAAGGCCTGACGCAGCTTGTCACCATCGGCCATGACCAGGCTACTGTCCTTCTGCGGGACCAGGGCAAGCTCGATCTGGCGTTTACGCGCTTCGCCCAGGGTGAGGGTGACAATGGTCTCCAGTTCCTGCTGCAGACTGCAGGGGGTCAGTTCTGACGGTTGAGGACGTGCCATCCGCAGGAACTCCTCCACCACCCGGTTCAGCCGTTCGGTCTCGCGGATCTGCATCTCAAGGAATTCGTATTTGGCATCACCGGGACGATAGTCATCCCGCAGGATTTCAGCGCTGCCCCGCAAAGAGGCCAGGGGGTTGCGTACCTCGTGGGCCAGTACCGCCGCCATCTCTCCCAGGGTGGAGAGCCGTTCTGTCCGGCGCAGTTGCTCCTCAATGCTGATAATCCGTTCTGACTGTTCTGCCAGGGCGCGGCAGGATTGCTCAAGCCCTTCGGCGGTTTTCTGCAGTTCCGAGGTCCGTTGCTGTTCCCGTTGGGCCAGCAGGCCGGTGACTGCACCGACTACGTTGTACATCAGAATTTCAAGGTATTTTTCCAGTTCAACGGTCAGGGTTCCACCCCACTGAAACAGGATATGGGGGACATAAACCAGGCTGACCATCAGGGAACAGGCCAGGCCTCCCCGCAGCCCGAACCAGAGGGCTGCAAGGATAATCGGCAGGTAGTAGAAGCGCTGGAAGAGGTCGTGCAGATAGTGGAGTTGCAGCGGGGTGTAATAATGCACCAGGCTGATACCGGTGATGACAAGCGCAAGCAGCAGGATACGGAAACGGGTCAGGTCCATAGCCGTCTGTATAGCGCAAATTGAAAAATTATACGATCTTTCCGTCCTTGAGTGCGATGACACGGTCGGCATATTTGATGTTGTCCGGGTTGTGGGTAACCATGACAATGGTTTGTCCTCCCTGGTTCAGCTCGCGGAAGAGGGCCATGACGCTGTCGCTGGTGGCGGAATCCAGGTTGCCGGTAGGTTCATCCGCCAGCAGGATCCGGGGGCTGTTGACAATGGCCCGGGCAATGGCTACCCGTTCCTGTTCGCCGCCGGAAAGCTGGTTCGGCAACCGGTCAAGCTTGCTGCCCAGGCCGACCCGCTCCAGTGCCGAGCGGGCTGCCGCCTTTTTATCCGGTGTACTCATCTTGACGATGGCCAGGGGGAGCATGACATTTTCAGCGGCGGTCAGGTAAGGGATCAGATGGAACGACTGGAACACGAAGCCCAGATGGTGAGACCGGAAATCTGCCAGTTCCTCGCCGGGCAGTTCGTACAGTGTTACCCCCGCCATCTCAACCTCGCCGGAGCTGGGATGGTTCATCCCCCCCAGTACCGACAGCAGGGTGCTCTTGCCCGACCCTGACTGGCCCATGATGGTGATGAATTCACCTTCAGCGATCGTAATGTCAATACCCCGCAGTGCCTCAACCGTATCATCGCCGCTGGTGTACTGTTTCTTCAAACCGGTTATCTTGATCAGTGACATGGTCTCCTCCTTTATTACAGCGCTCTCAGCGCCTCAGTCGGATCCATCCTGCCGGCATGCAGCGCCGGATAGAGGCTGGCCAGCAATCCCAGTGCCATGGAAAGTACGATCGATCCCGCCCCGACCCGCCAGTCCCATACCAGCAAGGCCTTGCTGTTCTCAGCCATATGGGGCAGGGCCAGCCCGGCACCGGCCATGCCTGCGCCGTAACCCAGCAGTCCGGCCAGCAGACTGACCAGGGCTGCCTCGAACAGGATAATCCGCATTATGTGGAATTTTCTGAAGCCGATGGCCCTGAAAACGCCAATCTCTACGGTCCGCTCGTTCACGCTGCTCATCATGGTGATGAAGACGATCAGCGACCCGATGAACAGTACCACGGCGGACATGGCCCAGGAGAACCGCTTGAACTGGTCAAGGGCCTTGAGCCGACTCTCAACCACCTGCTGGATCGCCGTCACCTTCGCATCAGGCAGCTTTTCAGAGATCTGGGTCACCATGTCGCCGATCGGACAGCCGTGGCAGAGTGCCGCGACCTCAACCAGCGTGATTTTTCCCTCTTTGCCCAGCAGCTTCTGGGCCTTGGGCAATGACGCAAAGATCAGGGAGTCATCCTGGGAGCCGGTCTGATCGAGAACGCCGCTGACAGTAAAGGTCTCCCCTTTCAAGGTCAGGCTGTCGCCCGTGTCCAGATGCAGCATTTTTGAGGCATCGCTGCCCAGCAGCAGTTCCTGCGGTTTCTTTGGTGCCTGGCCGAAGATCTGCCACCACTGCTTCATCTTCAGCTCGTTCTCGAAATCAACGCCGACCAGCAGGACACTCTGCTGGTTGACCGTAACCCCTCCCAGCACCTTGGGGGCAACTGAAGAGAGATTTTGGCGGTTTTTAATGGTTCGGATTGATGCCAGCTGATCTTCTCGAATCTCGGTCTGATCAAAGGAGACACCGCCCAGGCTGATCCCGCCGTAGTTCATGGCCAGTCCGTTACTGCGGGGGGTAATCAGGATGTTGGCGCCGAACTCGTCCATTTTGTGCTCGATGTCGCTGGACATGGAGCGGGTCAGGGTCGTCAGGGTGACAACAGCAGCGATCCCTACCGTCAGGCCGATGGTCAGGAACGCCATCTTTGCCTTGCGCCGCTTGAGGTTGTTGATCGAGATGGTGTGCAGTTTCATCAGAAATACCGTGCCCCTTGCCTCAGGTCATCTGCCTTGATGGTGACGGCAGTAGCGCTGATCTGCGCCGGAAGATAGGATGGATTGCAGCCTCCCACGGCATGGGGGCCGATCCGGTTGGTCGCAAATCGCATGTTGCAGTTCTTGCAGACCATCTTGTCTCCCTGTTGCTCATAGCCCTTTTTCTCCTTGAAGCAGGCATCGCAGGCATCAAAGGCGGTACGAATCGTGCCGTCGGACGCCTTGACGATGAAGAAGTTGATCTCCTTCCCCCCGTCACTGAATTTGAAATAGCGAGCCTTGTTGTCAATTTTGGCAGCGGGGATAGTGACAACACCGTTTTTCAGGGTGACCTTCTCGTGTTTGCCGAAGGGGAAAGCCCAGGCTGTAGCTGCTGAAGCAGGCCTGATATGGAAGGCCAGGTAGACCAGGAGAGCTACAATAGCGCATACGATTATTCCGGTGATAATGTTGGTACGGTTCATGGTTGTTCCTTGTCCGGCACTAGTGTGGATATCAAAACCGCTTGATTAAATTACAAGAGCTGTGCCAATCGTTGTCGTGGTCTTAACAGCCTGTTTTTTATGCTGTTAACGTGATCTGCGTTGTTGGACGTTTTAACGGGCCATGTGGAAAATGCTGCATGGCTGTTGACTATTCTACAGTCAGAGGCAGTGCAGAAATCTGATGACTCCTTGCGCCTGTTGATTGACAAGCGCGGACAGCTCTGCGAATCTCCTGCCATGTCGACAGCAGGGAAGGAAAACGCGGATGCACCACGGTGGTCTCCATGAAGACGCCATAACCGGCAAGGCCTATGATTCTCGGCTGTTACGCCGTTTTTTGGGCTATCTGCGGCCCTATCGCCGGATTGTCGGCGCTATTTTGCTGCTGCTCCCCTTGGCTACGCTCTGCCGCTTGGCCCAGCCGCTGTTGCTGAAATATGCCATTGATCAGGCCATTACTCCCGGCAGGCTGGATCTGCTGGCAGCGCCTGCGCTGCTGTTCCTGGCTCTGCTGCTGATTGAGGCGTTACTGACCTGGGGGGAGGTCTACGGACTTCAGGTGGTTGGGCAGCGGGTCATGGCCGACCTGCGCAGGGCGTTGTTTGAACGGCTGCTGCGGTTGCCGGTGCCCTGGTTTGACAAGAGCGCCACCGGAGGGGTGGTCACCCGTGTCACCAGTGATGTCGAGGCGTTGGGAGAGATGTTCGCCGCCGGGATTGTTTCGGTGCTGGCTGATGTTCTGCTGCTGGCCGGGATCGTGGCGGCCATGCTCTGGATGGATCCGAAGCTCTCACTGGTGACCTTTACGGTCCTGCCCCCTCTGTTTTTTGTTGCCTGGCTGTTCCGGCGAAATATGCGTCAGTCGTTCCGTGAGGTCCGCTCCCGCCTGGGCAAGATGAACGGGCATCTGTCCGAGGTGATCAGCGGGATTCCGGTGGTGCAGGCCTTTGGCCGTGAACAGGACGAGCAGGCACGTTTCACGGAGCTGAACACTCTGCATCGTGATGCCAATAAGCCGGTCATTGTCTGGGATGCCTCGCTCTATGCCGTAGTTGAGATGTTCTCATCCCTGGCCATCGCTCTGATCATCTGGTACGGCAGTGGTCAGATGCTGGAGGGGATACTTACCTTCGGCACTCTGGTGGCCTTTATCCAGTATATCGAAAAATTCTTCGGCCCGATCCGGGACCTTTCTGCAAAATACGGGGTGATGCAGGGGGCTATGGCTGCCCTGGAGCGGATCTTCGTGTTGCTGGATGTGAAAGAAGAGGAGGGTCCAGGGGCCAGTGGCCAGGAACCGGAGTTGCAAAGGTCTTTTCAGGACCCAGGACCCAGGACCCAGGACCCAGCTTTTGTTCAGTTTCGTAACGTCACCTTCTCATATCGCCCGGAGGAGCCGATCCTGAGTGACTTCAGCCTGGTACTGCGGAAAGGGGAGCGGGTGGCGCTGGTAGGTGAGAGCGGCGGCGGGAAAACCACAGTTACCCGTCTGCTCGGCAGGATGTACGAGTTTGAGCATGGTGAGATTCTGATTGATGGTCGTGATATCCGGCAGCTGCCGCGTGACCTGCTGCGCCGCCGGATGGCACTGGTGCAGCAGGAGCCGTTCATCTTTACCGGCAGCGTCGCCTTTAACATCGGTCTCGGTAATGAACAGGCCGGCCTGCGGATGCGCCAGGCAGCTGCAACCGTGGGTGCCGACCGCTTTATTGAACAACTGCCGTCGGGGTACGAAACCCTGCTTGCAGAACGGGGCAGCAATCTCTCGCTGGGGGAGCGGCAACTGCTCTCCTTTGCCAGGGCGGTAGCCTTTGATCCGGAACTGCTGATCCTTGACGAGGCCACGGCCAGTGTGGACAGTGAAAGTGAGCGCCTGATCCAGCAAGGGGTGGAACGGTTACTGGCCGGTCGAACCGCCCTGGTGATTGCCCATCGCCTTTCCACGGTGCGTGATGCCGACCGGATTGTGGTGATCCGGCAGGGCAGGGTGGTGGAAGAGGGGCGCCATGAAGAGCTGCTGGCTCGTGGCGGTGAATATGCCCGTCTGTACTGTCTGCAGTTTGACTGCGGCGTGACGGCCGTCAGATAACTCCCAGCAGCTGTAATCCGTCCCGCAGCAGCAGCAGGGCAAACAGCAGCAGCAACAGGCCGAGCAGGCGCATGGTGTAGAGGTAGGGACTGCCGCTTAGCAGTGTCCGTGACCTGCCCACACCAACGGCAAGGACTATCTTCGAGCCGACAAGGCAGAGATAGAAACCGGCAATGAATGCACAAAATGCCGCCAGACCGTTGTTAAGTGATTTGTGCAGCAGGGGGGCACCTACCGTGATCCAGAACAGGTAGGGATGGGGGCTGAGCAGGTTGGTCAGTATCCCTTTCGTAAACGATCCCGGCTGCATACCGGCCAGTGTCAGCTCAACCGGTCGGGTCCGGATGGTCTCGTATGCGGCTATCATGATGAATAGGCTGCCTGCAAGCGAGATGAAGCCCAGTACACTCTGATAACTGCTCAGTTTTGCCAGTATCAGGAGGGTGACAAGGATGATCGGCAGGTCGGTGATGACCGGTGCCAAAGCAACCTTTATCCCTGCCCGGCTGCCGTGCTGCAAGGTTTCGGAAATAACCAGCATCAGAAGCGGGCCAGGCGCTATACCGGCCGAAAGGCCTAAAAGAATGCCGATACCGAGATACTCAAACATACGCCCTGCTGTTGGTGTGGTATGGTCAACATGGATGGGGCAGTGTATGATGTCGTATCCTGTTTTGCAAAAATAAATCTGCTCTGAAGGAGTTTCCCATGTGCACAACCTGCGGTTGCAGCCCGGCAACGGACCACCATCACGATCACGAACATGAGCACCGTCACGGCGATCAGACCCACAGCCACCCCCATACCCATAGTCACAGTCATGATCATGGGGATCATCACCATCATCATGAACAGCTGCATGATGCAAGCCAGCCCCACGATCACAGCCACGATGATGCTCATCGCAGCAAAAAGATCAGCATTGAAGAGGATGTGCTGGCCAAGAACAACCGACTGGCCTCCTTCAATCGTGCCCTGTTCAGGGAAAAGGGGATACTGGTGCTGAACCTGGTCTCCTCCCCCGGTTCCGGCAAGACCAGCCTGCTGGAACGCACCCTGCGGGACCTGTCCGGCCGCTACCGCTGTGCCGTGATCGAGGGGGATCAGCAGACCGACAACGATGCCCGTCGGATCGCCGCCACCGGCGTGCCGGTCAAGCAGATCAACACCGGTGCCGGCTGTCACCTGGATGCCCATATGGTGATGCATGCCACTGAGTCATTCGATCTGGATCAGCTGGATATCCTATTCATTGAGAACGTCGGCAATCTGGTCTGTCCGGCTGCCTTTGACCTGGGGGAGGCCCACAAGGTTGTTGTGCTCTCCGTGACCGAGGGGGAGGACAAGCCGCTGAAATATCCCCAGATGTTCCATAATTCTGACCTGATGCTGCTGAACAAGGTGGATCTGCTGCCCCACCTGACCTTTGACGTGGCCCAGTGCAAACAGTATGCAGGCCGGGTCAGCCATGATCTGGCGATCCTCGAGGTCTCCGCTACCAGCGGGCAGGGGCTGGATGCCTGGTACGGCTGGCTGCAGCGGGAGTTGGGGAGATAGTCCGCCAAGGACTACAGATAGCCGGCATTGTCCAGGGCGTGGGGTTCCGCCCTTTTGTCTTTCGCCTGGCAACTGAACTGGGGCTTACCGGATGGGTCCGCAATACACCGGCCGGGGTGGAGCTGGAGCTGCAGGGCAGGACAGAACAGCTTGCCGACTTTTGTCGGCGTCTGCAGGCGGAGCTACCGCCGTTGGCGGTGGTCGGTTTGTTTGAAACTGCCGAGGTGCCAGTCATAGCAGGCGAAGCTGGTTTTTTGATCCTGCCCAGCAGTGACGGCAGGAGAGAGGCGCAGATTGCCCCGGACAGCGCCCTGTGCGCCGACTGCCTGCGGGAGCTGTTCGATCCTGCCGACCGACGTTTCCGCCATCCCTTTATTACCTGCACCAACTGCGGCCCCCGCTGGACCATTGTGACCGGTATCCCTTATGATCGTCCCCTGACCACCATGGCAGGTTTCCCCTTTTGCCCTGCCTGTGAGGCTGAATACCGTAATCCGCTGGATCGACGTTTCCATGCCCAACCGATCGCCTGCCCGAAGTGCGGACCGCAATTGTCGCTGATTCCATCCCATCCTGAGCCGCTGCAGCAGGCGGTTACCTCGTTGCAGCAGGGGCAGGTTGTGGCGGTCAAGGGGCTGGGGGGCTACCATCTGGCAGTGGATGCCGGTAACACCGAAGCTGTGGCACGATTACGGCAGCGCAAACAACGGGATGAAAAACCGTTTGCCGTGATGGTGCCGGACCTTGCAGCGGCCCGGCAGCTGGCGGAGTTGTCGACAATGGAGGAACGGCTGTTGGCCGGGCCTGAAGCGCCGGTGGTGATTGTACGGCGGCATTCCAGGGGCACGATATCAAATCAAAAGGCCGATTGGGGTCATGTCCCTGAAATATCACCGCTGGTTGCGCCGGGCAGCTGCTGGATCGGTCTGCTGCTGGCCTATACGCCGCTGCACCAGTTGCTGTTTGTCGATACCGGCCTGAAGGCGTTGGTGATGACCAGCGCCAATCCCTCTGACGAGCCGATGCTTAGTGATGATGCCGAGGCTGCAGAGCAGTTGTCCGGTATTGCCGATGCCATCCTGACCCATAACCGGCCAATAGAGGTGCGTACCGATGATTCAGTGTTGCGGGTCTTTCAGGGCAGACCGCTCTTTTACCGCCGCTCACGGGGCTATGTGCCAAGACC
This sequence comes from uncultured Geobacter sp., assembly GCA_964582605.1. Classification (GTDB taxonomy): domain Bacteria; phylum Desulfobacterota; class Desulfuromonadia; order Geobacterales; family Pseudopelobacteraceae; genus Trichlorobacter. The sequence goes on from CAZOTC010000041.1 coordinate 14,358, forward strand.
GGTGCTGCTGCCGTTTGATGCCGGCAAGATCCTGTCAGTGGGGGCAGAGCTGAAGAATACAATCTGTCTGACCCGCGGCAACCAGGCCTTTCTCAGCCAGCATATCGGTGACCTGAAGAACGAGGCCACCTTGGATACCTTTCGTCAGACCATCAGCCACCTTGGCGGCATTATGGAGATCAGGCCGGAACTGGTGGTCTGTGATCAACACCCGGACTACCTCTCAACCCGTTACGCCGAGGAGTCTGGACTGCCGCTGCTGAAGGTGCAACACCATCACGCCCACATGGCTGCCTGTATGGCAGAGAATGGCCTGGATGGTGATCTGATCGGCGTGATCTTCGACGGCACCGGTCTGGGGGATGACGGCACGGTCTGGGGTGGTGAATTTCTGGTGGGGGGCTATGGCAGCTTGCAGCGGGCCGGGCATCTGAAGCAGGTGCGCCTGCCTGGCGGCGATCTTGCGGCCCGTGAACCGTGGCGGATGGTGTTGGCCTGGCTGCGGGAAGCGCTTGGTGAGGAGGTCTGGCACCTGCCCGGTATGCCGGTTTTGGCCGCTACCGAACGCCAGTTGCTACAGCTCATGCTGGAGCGGGGGATCAATGCGCCGCTCAGCTCGAGTGCTGGGCGGTTGTTTGATGCAGCTGCGTTCCTGGTGGGGGCTGCAGATCGTAACAGTTTTGATGGTCAGGCCGGCATGGCGCTGGAGGCGTTGGCGGAAACGGTGGAAGAGACACCGTTGTTGCCCTGCTTTCTGCAACCCGGCGCACCGTTCCAACTTGATCCGACGCCGCTGTTACTGGGGCTGCTGCAGCGGTTGCAGGCTGGAGAGTCTGCAGCCGCGTTGGCCTGGGCCTTCCACGCCAGTCTGGCAAACGCAGTGGTGGAAGGATGTGAGTTGATCCGCAAAGAGACCGGTTTTGACCGTGTGGTGCTATCTGGTGGCGTGTTTCAGAATCGCCTTTTAAGCGAGTTGGTGTATACTTTCTTGGCAAAATCTCATTTTTCAGTTTTTATACACCGACTGGTACCGCCCAATGATGGTGGAATTGCTCTCGGGCAGGCGGTTATTGCGGCAAAAAGGAGTTGAGCAGATGTGTCTTGGCGTACCGATGCAGATTCTTGAAATCAATGACGATATGGTTGTGGCCGAGATTGACGGGGTG
>CAZOTC010000042.1:0-15402 GCA_964582605.1 uncultured Geobacter sp.
ACCGTCCGGTTTCGCCCCATGCGGTTGTATTCGGTGAGGTCGGGCTTGCCGGGGAGGTGCGAGCCGTTACTCAGCCGGAGCCCCGTATCGGAGAGGCTGCAAAACTTGGCTTCAGTCAGTGTGTGCTGCCTTCAGGCAACATGCGTCGTTTGTCTCCGGGTACCATGGAGTTACAGGCCGTAACAACGGTTCAGGAAGCGTTGCAGTTCCTGCTGTAACGTACTTTTTACTGGACTTGTATCTATAAAGCCCTTAATATTGATCAATTATTGACGATAGTGCGGGGAAGCCATGGATTCTGAGAAACTTGAACAATTCCGGCAGTTGCTTCAGGAGGAGATGAAGTTGCTGCTGTCTGAAGCGGATAAGACCGTGCATGAAATGGGAGACGATGCCTCCCATTTTCCTGACCCTACTGACCGTGCCACGCAGGAGTCGGACCGGACCTTTGAACTGCGTATTCGGGACCGTGAACGAAAGCTGGCTAACAAGGTCCGCGAAGCCTTGGAACGGATAGAAGATGGAACCTACGGCATTTGCGAGGACTGCGGAGCCGAGATCAGTGAGGCGCGTCTGAAGGCCCGTCCCGTCACCACCCAGTGCATTGATTGCAAGATGGAAGCGGAAGAAAAGGAGAAGAGGCTGTAGCTGCTGTTCCACTGCCTCTTGTTGCTCTGTTGGACACTGACGACGAAGCAGGATTCCGGCATGTCTGATATCAGTTCCACTATACCCTCTGTTGCTGCCCCTGATTCCCTTGCGTCAGACCGGGATCTCTCTCTCTTTTACCTGTTCAGCTCTACTCTGCTCTCCACAATGCGGCTTAACAAGCTGCTCCACCTGATTCTATCCTCTCTGGTCTGTGAAGAAAACGGACTTTTCTGTCGTTCAATGCTGTTTCTCTACAATCAGAAAGCAAATACCCTGCAGGGTATGTTGGGTATCTGCCGCAAAGGCACCGCAGGGCTGCAATTGGTAGACGCTGATCCGTCCAATCCGCTCAGTGGCTATTGGGATATTGATGAAGATGCCATGGCCAGCCAGCGCCAGTCTGATTTCTGTACCAAAGTCAGGGAGACCCGGATTGACCTTGCCGAAGGGTGCCAGATTGTTTCCCATGTTGTTAACGATCGTCGTCTTTACCGGATTGAAGATGTGCGGTGCCTGAAATGCCAGGAATGTGATTTTATCACCCGTTTTGATATCAACTCCTTTGCTGCAGTCCCATTGGTGACCCGTAACAACCTGATTGGCGTTATAATTGTTGATAACCCATTTAAGAACCAGCCGATTACCGACCACCAACTTCAGGTATTGCAGCTGTTTGCCAATCAGGCCGGTATGGCCATCGAAAACACACGGCTCTATCGTGATATTGAAGAAGCCCACGCCGAGCTGCGTGATGCCCGTCAGCGACTGGTGCATGGTGCCCATCTGGCCGCCATCGGTGAAATGGCTGCCTCAATTTCCCACGAGCTCAAGACGCCTCTGATTACTATTGGCGGCTTTGCCGCCCGCCTTGGCCGCATGTTGCCCGAAGACACTCCCCAGCGGCATTATCTTGAAACTATTATTAACGAGTCCCATCGGCTTGAGCGGCTGCTGGGGGATATCCTTGCTTTTTCACGCAAACCTACTATCTGTTATCAACCCTGTGATTTAAAATCTGTAATACACGATTGTCTTGATGACTATACCACCGCGTTGTCTGAGCGGGATATTCGCCTTGCGATTGATCTGCCGGAAGGCTCCTGGATTGTACTTGGTGATGCAGGCCAGTTGAAACAGGTCTGTATCAACCTGCTGGTAAATGCTCAGGAGGCTATGGGACAGGGTGGCAATCTTGAGGTGTCCCTGTCTGCCGACTCAGAACGGGGTCGGCCCCATGCGGTGATCTGTATTTCCGATACGGGGGGCGGCATCCCGGAAGAGGTCCTCGGTAGCGTGTTGACACCGTTCTTTACGACCAAACGTCATGGTACCGGCCTTGGTCTTGCCATTGTCAACCGGATCGTACAGAATCACGGAGGTACCATGCAGGTGCGTAATACGGAGAAAGGTGCTGAGTTCAGGATTCTGCTACCCCTTTCGCCGGAGGCCTGTATCTGACGCTACTGCCGGTTATGTATTTTCTGCTCGTGAAACCTGTCGCATATTCGGCAGGTTTTTTTATGTGTCATTTTTTGCACACAACTGATGCCGGTTGCTATATACTGCATAAAGAGTGAGGTTTTACTATGCAACCAATCATTACCTATAAAGAACGATGCCGGACCTGTTACTCATGTGTCCGGACCTGTCCGGTCAAGGCGATCAAGGTTGATGGGGGGCATGCCGAGATTATCTACGAACGGTGCATCGGGTGCGGCAACTGTCTGAATTGTCCTCAAAAGGCCAAGGTGGTAGTTGACCGGATGGTGAAAACCCAGGAGTTGCTTGCGTCAAGCGATCCGGTGGTAGCGGTTCTCGGCTGTTCCTTTCCGGCATTTTTCCACTCCTACACGCCGGGGCAACTGGTGGCAGGCCTCAAAAGTCTCGGTTTTCATGAGGTCCATGAAGGGGCGTATGGTGCACGGATGATTGCTCCCCACTATGCCCGGGAAATCGCTAAAACAGACCGGACACTGGTATCAACCCACTGTCCGGCCGTGGTTGACCTGATCGAACGGCATTATCCCAAACTGTTGCCAAATCTGATGCCGGTGGTTTCTCCCATGGTTGCAATGGGGCGTTTCATCAAGCAGACCTTGGGGCCAGACACCAAAGTTGTCTACCTAAGCACCTGTATCGCTGCAAAATTTGAAATCCAGTCGCCTGAAGTGGCCAAAGATGTCGACGTTGTGTTGACCTATGGTGAAATCGAACTTTTCTTTCGACGTCGCGGGATTTCACCGGTCAATCTGGCAGAAGCTGCGTTTGACGGTGTGGACCCACAGCAGGGGCGTATCTTTACGCTTACCGGCGGCCCTCTGCGAGCGCTTGATATAGCTACTGATTTTCTTGATACGGAGACGGTTGCTGCTGAGGGTGAGAGTCATACCCTTGAGATTGTCAGGGACCTTGCCGCCGGTAGGATCAATCCCCGCTACGTTGACCTGCGCTTTTGTGACGGAGGCTGTGTTGACGGACCTGGAAAAAATCGTGAATTGACTCACCTGTTCAAGCGGAACCTGATTATTCGCTACAACAATAGTCCCATACCGTATAAGACGGCTGCCCATTATAAAACCTGTGCCCCGCCTCAGCAGTTTTCCCAGAGCTTTCAGGATAAATCGATCCGGTTGCCTGCCCCTAAAAACGAGGATGTGCGCCGTATCCTGAATGCAACCTCCAAATTCAGCCAGGGAGATGAACTCAACTGCCGTGCCTGCGGTTATGCAACCTGCCGGGAACATGCGGTTGCTGTCTTTCAGGGGCTTGCAGACATCGGCATGTGTCTGCCTTACAACCTGCTCAAGATGGAAGAAGACCGGGGGCTGTTGCTGCAAAAATATGAGTTGATGTCGAGGGAGTTGGACAAACAGCTGGGCGAAGAGATGATTATCGGCGACGACCGTGAAAATGCCGGTGTGATTGAACTTATCAGGCAGGTTGGCCCTACACCTACAACAGTACTGATTCGCGGGGAGACCGGTACCGGCAAGGAGTTGACCGCGCATGCCATTCACCGTCTGAGCAGCCGGTCCGACAAGCCGCTGGTGACGGTCAACTGTACGACGCTGACTGACTCGCTGCTTGAAAGCGAGCTGTTTGGCCATAAAAAAGGTGCTTTTACCGGTGCAATTGCTGATCGTAAGGGGCTGTTTGAGGCTGCAGACGGTGGTACGATTTTTCTTGATGAGATCGGGGACATTACCCCCAAACTTCAGGCAGAGCTGTTGCGTTTGCTGGATCAGGGTGAGGTTCGCCCGGTAGGCGGCACCCTGATCAAAAAAGTAAATGTCCGTCTGATTGCAGCCACCAATAAAGACCTTGAGCAGGGCGTCCGTGACGGCTGGTTCCGGGAGGATCTTTATTATCGGCTGAATGTCTTTTCGATAGACCTTGCTCCTTTGCGAAACCGTCCTGAATCGATTCAGATTCTCTCGCGGCATTTTCTTGAAAAAGCCGGTAAGAAGCTGAACAAGCGCCTGACCGGCATTGAAGAACGGGCTGTAACCGCCATGCGCCATTACCACTGGCCCGGTAATATTCGCGAGATGCAGAACATTATCGAGCGGGCAGCGGTGCTTTCGCTGGACGGTGTTGTCAGGCTTGAAAACCTGCCGTCGGTATTCAGAGAGATTTACGAAGAACGGGCCGGAGCTTTGCCTGGTGTCAGGCGGATCTCCTTTAAGGCGGAACGTGAAACCCATGTCGGGCGGCTGGAGCGTAATCTGATACTGCGTTACCTTGAAGAGTCGGGTGGAAACGTTTCTAAGGCTGCCCGGTTGGCTGATATTCCCCGACGTACCTTTTATCGGTTGCTTGAGAAAAACGGGATCATCATACAGCGTAAACTTGCACATGAGCTTGGGGGGCAATCAGGTGAATAGCTTCAAACCGTTCTAGGATAGTGTATACTTTTGGCGATAGTGTGTCTGCTTTGGCACAGAAAAAGATGTCCTGATTCTTGATGTGAACGCTGATTGAATTTAATGTTCTGATATTACAGGTTAAAATTGCTTTCGATGGTTTTGGCATGAAGTAAGCATATACGTAGGTAATGCTGTATACACACAAATGCTATTCCAAAACCATACAAAGGAGATACTATCCATGGGTAGAATGAGAGAGAATCCACGTTACAATGTAATTTCCATGCGAGTCAGCGATGAGGAGAGAGAGCAGCTTGAGTCTCTGGTGCGTCGTACACACAAGTCGGTTTCTGACATAATGCGTGAAGCGATGACAGCTTTGACAATCCAGCTTGACCACCATGACATGCGCAAGGCGGCCTGAGTCGGCTTTCGTATCCGGCAGATCCTAAAAAAAGCGGCACAACTCATCGAATTGTGCCGCTTTTTTGCGGGCACCTCTAGTTGTTGTGCCAAAAATGGTCAGTGGTTAGCTGATGACCACCTCGAACTGTTCCTGATGAAAACCGGGCTTGGCGCGGACCGTAACTCTTTTTTTGAATTTCTTTTCCAACTCTTCAAGTCCCTTGCGTTCTTCGTCATACAGCAGGTCAGCCACCTGCGGGTGTACGCTTAGCAGTACCTTGGTGCCGCGTATATCAAGCATCTCGCGACGCAGTTCACGGAAGATCTCATGGCAGATAGTGGTCTTTGACTTGACATAGCCTCGACCTTCACAGTACGGGCATGGTTCGCACATCATCCTTCCGATACTCTCTCTGACCCGTTTGCGGGTCATCTCAACCAGGCCGAGTTCTGAAATCTTCAATATATTTGTTTTTGATTTGTCAATCTTGAGTGCCTCTTCAAGGGCCGCATAAACCTTTTCGCGGTTGACCTCTTTTTCCATATCGATGAAGTCAATAATAATGATGCCGCCGATATTGCGGAGTCGTAACTGGTACGCAATCTCCTTGACCGCCTCAAGATTGGTCTTAAGGATGGTGTCTTCAAGGTTGTGTTTACCGACAAAACGGCCGGTATTGACGTCAATGGCGGTAAGGGCTTCGGTCTGCTCAATAATGATATAACCGCCTGATTTCAGCCAGACCTTGCGCCCCAGGGCACGGCTGATCTCAACCTCAAGGCCGTAATGGTCAAAAATCGGCTCTTCTTCATCGTAAAGGTCGATTGAAGACTTCATCTTGGGCATAAACGTGGAGATGAACTGCACAATACGGTCGTGATCCGGCTTGGAATCAACCACTATCCGGTTGACGTCGTCAGTGACAATATCCCGTACCACCTTCTGGACCACGTCAAGGTCGGCGTGGATCAGGCAGGGGGCGGCAGCTTTCTCTTTCTTTTTGACAATCTCGGCCCAGATCTTGGCGAGATACTGCATGTCCGAGCGTAAATCCTCTTCAGTCTTGCCTTCTGATGCAGTACGTACAATAAAGCCGCATCCAGGCTGCCGGACACGGTCGACAATTTCGCGCAGGCGCTCGCGCTCTTCTTCTTCTTCTATCCGACGGGAGATGCCGACGTGATCAACTGTCGGCATATAGACAACATGCCGGCCCGGCAGAGAGATGTGGGACGTGATACGCGCCCCCTTGGTGCCGATCGGTTCCTTGGATACCTGCACCAGCAGTTCCTGTCCTTCCTGCAGCAGATCTTCAATAGGATGCAGTACCTTGAACTCATGGCTGCTGTCCTCGTCATCATGGTGATCTTCTTTTTTTCCTTCGTCCATAAGGTTTTCGTACTCTTCAATGGCATCAAAGACATCAGCGACATACAGGAACGCCGCCTTTTCCAGGCCGATATCAACAAAGGCGGCCTGCATACCGGGCAGGACGCGGACAACACGACCTTTATAAATGTTGCCGACAATCCCCTTTTCGCGGGTACGCTCGATATACAGCTCGGCAATCGTGCCCTTTTCAATCAGTGAGATGCGGGTCTCATGGGCAGTAACATTGATGACAAGTTCTGATGCCATTGGTGGAAACCTCTAGGTATATAAAATAAATACATGCTGTTTAATGGGGTGCAAAGACAACATCGATCTTTTCGATCTGTGCAGAGCGCAAGGCTTCAGATGAAAGGCCGGTAACTGCCCCGGCAAGTTCAATGGCCTTGCCTCGTCCAAGCTCCAGCTCGATGGTGCAGCCGTTAGCCGTAAGATGACGGGTTTCCTGCCGAAGATCAATAGTTTGTTGCTGTCCCTTTTTATCTCTGACCAGCAGCCAGGTGTCATGTGCCATAAATTGCACACATTGGGATTGGAGCAGGTCGGGATCGTAACCAGGCAACGTGAGATGGTAGCGAGTCGCTTCAATCAAAGGTGACAACGAGAGGGCCTTGAGCTCGATTTCGGCAGATTCGAGTATCCTCATGCCTTCCGGCAATACCAGATTCAGCTGTTGCATGACCTCCTCTGCAGTTATCTCGCCGACGAAAAGATCAATATATTCAGCCTGTGATTCGATTCCTACCGAGGTTGCCGTGGCAAAAGAGAAGCGGGGGTGTGGATGGAAGCCCTGACTGTACAGAATCGGTACCCCGGCTCGATGCACTGCACGAGTAAAGAGGTTGATCAGTTCAAGGTGGCTTAAATATCGGATTCGTCCGGTCTTTGAAAAACGGAGTCTTATGCGGCGCTGGGCGATGTCCGGCAGGATGCCTGGTGATTGGGAGCGGCAGTCAGAAGTTGTTTCGAGAGCGACAGTACGATTTTTCAGAAGTTTGAAGTCACAGATGCCGCATGCAGAGCAGGAGCCGAAGCGGCAGTCAGGGGTTGCGGTTTCAGAACAGGCCTGTTTCAGTTCCCGAAGCAGAAATTCCTTTTGAATGCCTGCATCCAGATGATCCCAGGGAAGTGTCTCGTCCAGATCCCGTTCACGCAGATACCAGGCAGGGTCAATGCCGCAATCCGAGAAGGCCTGTAACCAGCGTTCCAGAGAAAAATGTTCATTCCAGCCGTCAAAACAGGCGCCAAGTTCAACGACACGCTCACATACAGCGGCAAGCCGCCGGTCTCCACGGGCTATGACCCCCTCCATAAAGGAGAGTTCAGCATACTGGTATTTGAAGTTAAGTTTACGTCGCCGCATCTCGTCTTTTAGAAAACGTTGCCGTTCACGGGTCTCGTCAAGGGAGAGCTGGCGCTGCCACTGAAACGGCGTATGGGGTTTGGGTACGAAGGTGCTGACCGCCACATTGACTTCCCCCTGCCCGCCTGCTCGACGTGCCTGATTTTTAACCTGACGCGCAAGATCAGGAATAGCTTGCAGATCGTCCCAGGTCTCGGTGGGAAGACCCATCATGAAGTACAGTTTGATCATGCGCCATCCGGCGGCATAGATGTTATAAGCACCGTCCAGCAGATCCTGCTCTGAGATCCCTTTGTTGATAACACGGCGCATCCGTTCACTGCCTGCCTCCGGCGCAAGGGTAAAGCCGGTTTTGCGCACTTTGCGGATTTCATCGATCAGCTCGGAGGTCAGGGTGCCCACCCTGAGCGAAGGTAGCGAAACAGCGACCCTGCTCGCTGCATGCTGGGACATAAGCTCCTGCAGCAGGGGGGCGATGCAGCTGTAGTCTCCGGTGGAGAGGGACAGGAGCGAGACCTCTTCATAGCCGGTATTCTGCAGCGAACGGTCGATCAGCTGAGTGATTCTTTGCGGAGAACGCTCACGCAGCGGTCGATAGATGTAGCCTGCTTGACAGAAGCGACAGCCACGGGTGCAGCCCCGGGCAACTTCAACGGAGACCCGGTCGTGAATCGTCTTCATGAAAGGGATTACCGGACTGTCGGGAAAAGAGGCTGCTTCAAGATCAGGCAAAAAACGCCTGCGGACTTTGGAATAACCCCGTTTTTGCGGGATTATGGCGGCAATCCGACCATCCGGCGTGTATTCAATCTGGAAGAAAGAGGGGATGTACATGCCGGGTATCCCGGAAAGCTGATCAAGCAGAAGGGACTTATTTTGCGAGCCCGAGCTTTTCCAGTCACGAACCAGGCGGCAGATTTCCAGCACGGCCTCTTCACCGTCGCCAAGCAGAAAGGCATCAAAAAAAGGAGCCAGAGGTTCGGGGTTGTAGGCACCAGGCCCTCCGCCGATCACCAGCGGCCAGCCGGCATTACGTTCAGAGGCCCGCAAAGGGATGCCTGACTGGCGTAACATGCTCAGGATATTGGTACAGGAAAGTTCGTACTGAAGCGTAAAGCCGAGAATGTCCGTTTCAGCAAGGGGAGTGGCGCATTCTAGTGTGGCAAGCCGGACCTGCTGTTTTGCCATCTGGTCGGCCATATCCGGCCAGGGGGCGTACACCCGTTCAGCAGCGATACCATCCTGAGCATTCAGAAGCTGATAGAGAATACGCAGTCCAAGATGACTCATTCCCACTTCATAGACATCAGGAAAGGCAAGGGCAACACGTAGATCAGCAACAGGCTTAACCACCGAGCCCATCTCGCCGCCCATATAGCGGGCCGGTTTTTCAACGCTCAGAAGATCCAGAGGCATGACTGATCCTAGCTTGAAAAAGAAAAACCCCCGAAGTCTTGACTTCGGAGGTTTTTTCTTTTGATTGGTGCCCAGGACTAGACTCGAACTAGCACACCCTTGCGAGCACAAGAACCTGAATCTTGCGTGTCTACCAATTCCACCACCTGGGCAAGGAAAAATTTTATTAGCACTAAGCAGATTGAAATGCAAGTTATTTTTTTGTGTTGCTCCCAAAATGAATGTCGCCGGCTTTGTCGGCGACATTCACAGATGTTTCCTGAATGCTACATGTTGTAACCGCTTTCACTGTGCTGCGTCTGATCCAGACCCATGATCTCATCTTCCTTCTCAACCCGCAGACCGATCGTCTTGTCCAGGATAAAGGCGATGATCGTGGTGACGATGAAGGCGTAGGCACCAGCAGCCACGATACCGATAATTTGCGTCACTACCTGTTTGGGTTCGCCTGCGATCAGGCCTTTTGCGCCGACAGTGGCAAGAACACCGGTAGCAATTGCACCGAAAGTACCACCAACACCATGTACACCAAAGGCATCCAGCGAATCGTCATACTTCAGTTTGGCCTTGACGATGATGGCTGTGTAGCAGATCAGGCCTGCGCCTACGCCGATGATGATGGCTGCGCCGGGAGTCACCAGGCCGGCAGCGGGGGTAATGCCGACCAGACCGGCCACTACACCGGAACCGAAGCCGAGTGCCGAAGGCTTGCCGGAGTGCATCCATTCAGCGATCATCCAGGCCAGGCCGGCAGCTGCAGGGGCGACCGTCGTCGTTGTGAAGGCAAGTGCTGCGGTGCCGTTGGCAGCAACTGCGCTGCCTGCGTTGAAGCCGAACCAGCCGAACCAGAGGATACCGACACCAAGCAGGGTCAAGGGCAGAGAGTGGGGAGCCATCCGCTCATGGGGGAAGCCGTGACGCTTGCCAAGGAACATGAGTACTGCAAGGGCAGAGATACCGGAAGAGAGGTGCACAACCGTGCCGCCGGCAAAGTCAAGGGCGCCTTTTGCCAGCAACCAGCCGCCGGGACCCCATACCCAGTGAGCGATCGGATCATAGACCAGGGTTGTCCAGACCAGTGCAAAGATACAGTAAGCCGAGAATTTCATCCGTTCTGCAACAGCGCCTGAGATAAGGGCAATGGTGATGATGGCAAACATCCCCTGGAACATCACAAAGACATACTCAGGAATCGCATCGGCAGAGGTTGCAACAAACTGAAACAGAGTATCAGGGGTGATACCGTTCAGCATAAATTTGTTCATCTTACCCAGAAAACCTCCGCCCATGTCATCGCCAAAGGCCAGGGTGTAGCCGATCACAACCCACTGTACGCCGACTATGCCCATTGCTACAAAGGAGTGCATCATGGTGGAAAGGACGTTTTTGTGGCGCACCATACCGCCGTAGAAAAGCGCCAGGCCGGGGATCATGAACAGTACCAGTGCTGCCGACATCAGCATCCAGGCCGTATCGGAACCGTTAAAAACCGGTTTGGGGTTTGTCGGAGCAGCTGGGGCAGCTGGAGCAGCCGGAGCAGCCGGTGCTGACGCAGCCGGTACGGATTCCGGAGCCTTCGGTGCTTCTGCCGCTGCGGAGACGGCAGGTGCTGCATCCTTTTTCTCTTCTGCCATGGCAGATACGCCGGCCAGGGCCGTAAACAGGGCCAACATGACAACAATGAGTGCATTTTTGAATTTCATGGTCAACCTCCTGATTCTATTTGAATGAATTCTGTAACGAGTGTCAGATTGCATCGCCGCCGGTTTCACCGGTCCTGATCCTTACTGCTTCTTCCAGACCGATTACAAAGATCTTGCCGTCACCGATTCTGCCGGTTTTGGCGGTTGTCTGGATTGTTTCGACGACCTTGGATACCAGCTCATCGGAAACAGCAATTTCAAGTTTCACCTTCGGAATGAAGTCAACGACATATTCAGCGCCACGATACAGCTCGGTGTGCCCCTTCTGGCGCCCGAAACCTTTGACTTCGCTGACGGTGATACCGTCAATACCGATTTCATTCAGGGCATCCTTAACCTCGTCCAGTTTGAACGGCTTGATGATCGCTTCAACCAGCTTCATGGTGTGCCTCCTTTCGATTGCTCTGATATGGTTGTACTGCTTTTTTCTGATAAAAAGCCCGGGGGCCTGACACCCCCGGTAAGATGAAGGAGGACAGAGGCGTTATACCTGTCTGCGCGCCTGGCGCCTGTCGTGATGTTGATAAAGCAGCGAGTGTGCCATGTTTTAAGTTAGTGCATTTTCAGCAAGTTATGGCTAACGCTCCATTGTCGCGGCGGTGCTTGTGCCTATTAATTGGGCAGTTGCGTTCCGTCACCGCCCGTAAGACAGGCATCTGGTTGTTGCTTTTGCGAAATGCAGGAAATGTGGTAGGCTGGTTATCAAATTATACCAACAAGGGAGGATCAGACATGCCGGTTGTTGCCCGTCTGGAAGAAGTGCCGAATCTGGGGAAAAAGCAGGTGACGGTTGGGGATCAGCAGCTATTGCTGGTTAACATGAAGGGAACGATCTATGCGGTAGAGGCCGAATGTCCTCATCAGGGGGCGCCGTTGTCTGGGGCCATTCTTAAGGATGGACACCTGTCCTGTCCGCGGCATGGTTATCGTTTTTCTTTGCAGGACGGCAGCTGCAAGGAGCACCCGGAGTTTACCCTGAAGACCTGGCCGGTACGCATCGAGAACAACGAGATTATTGTTGACCTGGCGTGAACAGACGATACTTGATGATCTGACTCTGCTGGTGCTGCTGGGTATTGCCGTGACGGTTGCGTTATGGGCGGCTGGACATGCCCTGTTACACAAGCGGGACCCGCGTTCAGCCTTGGTCTGGGTCAGCATCAGCATCACGGTCCCTTTTGCAGGCCCTCTGGCCTACTGGCTGCTCGGTATCAACCGGATTACCCGTCGTGCACACAAGTGGCACAAGAACGGTCTCCGGCCTGATCTGCATGAACTGTTGCAGCCTGAACCGGTGACATCATCGCCACTGCCGCCCAACTATCGGGGATTGCTGAACCTGGAGATTCTGACTGACCGGGTGGCACGTACCCGGACGACCGCCGGTAACCGTATTGTGCCGCTGGTCAACGGCGAGCAGGCTTACCCGGCAATGCTGGCAGCTATTGCAGATGCCAGGCATGCAATCCACCTGAGCAGTTATATTTTTGATGGTGATGGTGCAGGAGCTGATTTTGTTGCAGGCCTGACCCGGGCAGCAGAGCGTGGTGTCATGGTGCGTGTGATTGTTGATGCCATGGGTGAACGCTACAGCAAGGTGACCGCTCGCGCCGCCCTCGCCGGCAGCAAGGTTGATATCCGGCATTATCTGCCCCTCTACAAAGGACCGTTTATCAACCTGCGGAACCATCGCAAACTGCTTGTGGTGGATGGTGAGCGGGCCTTTACGGGCGGCATGAACATCCGCAGCAATCACTGTGTTGTAACGGCTGACCCTCTGCAGGCAGCCAGTGATCTGCACTTTCAGGTGCAGGGGCCGGTGGTGGGAGATCTGCAGCGGATTTTTCTGGAAGACTGGTATTTTGTCAGCGGTCAACTGCTGGATGCTCCGGAGTATTTTCCACCCCATGAGGCATCCGGGACCTGCATGGCGCGGGCTATTGCCGATGGTCCGGATCGGGAGTTTCGTAAATTGGAATGGATTGTTATGGGTGCCCTGGCCTCGGCCAGACGTAAAGTCAGAATCATGACTCCGTACTTCATTCCGGACCGGCCGATGGTGACCGCACTGGTAACAGCAGCCCTGCGTGGCGTTGAAGTCACGCTGGTATTGCCGCAGCTGAACAATCTGCCGTTTGTGGCCTGGGCCTCCCGCGCTTCCTACTGGGAGCTGATCAAGGACGGTATCTGTATCATGGAGCAGCCGCCCCCCTTTGCCCATACCAAGCTGCTGCTGGTTGATGATCTCTGGTCTCTGATCGGGTCAGCCAACCTTGATACACGCAGCTTCCGCCTTAATTTCGAACTGAACCTGAGCATCTTTGATCAGGGGTTGACCGCACAGCTGACCCGCCACTTTGATGCGATTATGGCTGTTTCCCGGCGCATCACCCTGCACGAGATGGATCAGCGTCCTCTGCCGATCAGATTGCGGGACTGTGCAGCACGGCTTTTTTCACCATATTTGTAAAAAGACAAAAAGACTCTTTTTATCTTCTTGACACGGAAACAATTGCTTGGTATCACTTATCCGTGATCCAAACATTCCATCCCTACAAAGGAGAGCACCACTATGTCATCTACCCTCGTAACCAAGCAGGCACCTAACTTCAAGGCGGATGCCGTCCTTGCCGATAACAGCTTTGGTCAGATCGAACTGTCCAGCTACCAGGGCAAGTATGTCTACCTGTTGTTCTACCCGCTGGACTTTACCTTTGTCTGCCCTTCAGAGATTCTGGCTTTCAACAAGAAGCTGGATGAGTTCAAGAGCCGCAACTGTGAGGTAATTGCCGTTTCTGTTGACTCCAAGTTTACCCACCTGGCCTGGAAGAACACCAAGATTGAAGACGGCGGCATCGGTCAGGTGCAGTTCCCGATGGTGGCTGACCTGAACAAGGAGATTACCAAGGCCTATGGCATTGAGCATCCGGCAAGTGTTGCCCTGCGTGGCCTGTTCCTGATCGACCCCAAAGGGGTGGTGCGCCACTGCGTTATCAACGACCTGCCGCTTGGCCGCAGTGTTGATGAAGCACTGCGGATGCTGGATGCACTTCAGTTCACCGATACCCACGGTGATGTCTGCCCGGCCAACTGGAAACAGGGTGATGAGGCCATGAAGCCGACAGCAGAAGGTGTTGCAAGCTATCTGGCAAAGCACGCCAAGTAGTACGTTGTGCATACGGCAGAACTATTGCGGCGCCATCCTTCGGGGTGGCGCCGTTTTTTTAGAGTACGGCATGACAATCCTCTTTTTATGGCTATACTGGTGCCATGCATAATACTGATCATCTCCCGTACAGCATCCGTATAGACGAGGAAGAGACAGCTGGGGTTGTTGCGGTTGAACCTGCAGGTCCCTTTGTCCGTGTCTTTCGCCGCAGCAGTAACGGCGTAACCTTCCGGGATTATCCCTTTAAGCCGTTTATGCTGGTGGCAGATCCTGCCCTGCTGGCTCGGTCACCTGTCTTTACGATCAAGCACCAGCTTGAAGGTGATGGCGGTCTGCGCTGGTTTGTGCAGACCGTTAACTGGCATGACTGGTGCCTGCTGCGCGACTATCTGCAGCAGAGCGCCAGGCCGGAGATCTGGTTCGGTATACCGGATGTCTGCCGGCAGTTTCTGGTAGCAAGCGGTATCACCTTTTTCAGAGAACTGCCCTGGCATAAGGTGTCTACACTCTGCATCTCAGTTGCAACAGAGGACCGGAAACAACAACCTGCCAGACGGGAAGAACAGCGCAACCTGCCGATAACGGCCGTTGGAGTAACTGATGCCGACGGCTATGAGGAACTGATCACGACGGATGCCGGGCTGACAGAACAGGAGATCCTGCAGCGGCTATCGGCGATCATACGGGAGCGCGATCCGGATCTGCTCACCGGCTACCGCTGCAGCGACCATGATCTGCCCTGCCTCGTCAGGCGTGCCGGTTACTACGGAATCAGGCTTCGTCTGGGCAGAGACGGTTCGGAACCCCATCAGCTCCAGGGCTCCGATCTTCATCGGAGGCAAAAAGGTTTTGGTGTCTATGGCAGGTCAGTGATTGATACCGTTCAGTTGGTCCGTCAGTATGAACGGCAGGTAGCGCCCTTGCCTGGCTATGCATTGCCGCAGGTTGCCGCATGGTTTGGCTGTTCAGTACGTCATGATCCGGCGCTGCCGTCGATTATTGCTGATCTGCGCGAGACCACCAGGATCTACCGGAAGCTTGCGCCGGCCTGGCATATCCAGACACAGCAGTACCCCGCCGGTTTTCAGACGGTCACTGCGAAGGCCGGAGCATCCGTAGTCGCGGCATTACTGCTGAAGGAGCAGCTGCAAAAAAACTGTGCACTGCCTGTTCCGGTGCAGGTGTCGGGAGTATCTGAGCAACGGACGGGCGAGCTTTTTCGGAAAGGGCAGGCGGGGCCTGTGGTGATGTGTGATATTGCAGAGCTTGCAGCTTCAATTATGCTTGCCTATCGTATCGCGCCACGCGGAGAGATACACGACCTTTTTCTGCGTTTACTCTGCAGGCAAAGGGAATACGATCATCAGCCCGAGGTATACGAATCCGGGGCACGTCTGCTGCCTGCATGGTTTGAGCTGCTCTGCCGGCCCCGGCACCCG
>CAZOTC010000043.1:0-15335 GCA_964582605.1 uncultured Geobacter sp.
AGGCCGTCACGCACGTCCGGCAGTGCCCGCCCCACAATGACCGACATGGCGTAATCCATGTAGGATCGTTTCATCTCGTCTTCAATATTAACGGCTACTTTTTGCGTCATTTGTTCCTGCATGGGGTATCCTTTACATCCTTTTTCTTGGCATCGAAAAAATAAAATTTATAGCACACTCCGTCAGCCATGAGAACCAATTAAATAGTCCGTCCCTGACGACCAGGTAGTCGCCCTGCTTTGACAATCGTGCTGGAAATGGTACAGTACTTCGTACCGGCTCACTATTTACCCTGCAAAAGGAACTCTGCAGTGCCTGTCAAGAAACTCCTGATTGTCGATGACGAACAAAGCGTACTCAGCGCCGTCAGCCGCTGCCTGCTGGAGTCCCCCTACAGGGTCCTGACCGCTGCGTCAGCTGCCGAGGGTTTAGCACCGGTTTTCACTGCCATACTGGCGGTAGCTCACCGCAGAACTCTGCAATCGACTGCAGATAAACCTGCAGTTTGACAGACAAGGAGTACCCAACAGCATGACTACTCAGTCTCCTGACAGCTTTTTTGCCCCGGCCGGTCGTGCCGGCGAAAAGGTGCTGCAGCATGAATCGCTGGTTGCCGCAAACAGCCAGGTCATCACCACGCTGCTTGATGCCGTGCCCGATTTTCTGATGGTACTGAATGCCCAGCGCCAGATTGTAGTTGTCAACAAACGGTTGTTAAGCGCCTTCGGGGTAGAACAGCCGGAATCGCTGCTGGGATTGCGGCCCGGTGAGGCAGTCGGCTGTGTGCATGTCAAGGATGGCCCTGACGGCTGCGGCACTGCCGGAAACTGTTCTGTCTGCGGCGCCGTGCTGGCCATCCTGGCCAGTCAGGAAACCGGGCTGCCCCAGCAACGCGAATGCCGGCTGATGCTTGGCAGTGATTGTCAGGCCCTTGATCTCGACGTGCTGGCGACCCCGATCATGATTGAGGATGAACCGTTTACCGTACTGGCCCTGCGGGACATCAGCTCGGAAAAGCGGCGTTATGTGATGGAACGGGTTTTTTTCCACGATATCCTCAACAACGCCGGAGGAATTCGCGGACTGGCAGCCCTGCTGCAGGAGGGCACCACCCCTGAGGCGGAAACACAATACAAAACCTGGATGGTCAATCTGGCCGACAATCTGATCGAAGAGATCAACCAGCAGCGTCGCCTGCTTGAGGCGGAGCGGGGCACCTACATCCCGGCCTTTGAAACGGTTGACCTGACGGAGCTGCTGCAGGACCTGAAAAAACTGTATGAAAACCATGAACGGACCCCGGGCCGCAGGCTGGAGATCGATACTGCAGAGGAATGCGCGGTCACGAGCGATCGCCCGCTGTTACGCAGGATCGTCGGCAACATGGTGCTGAATGCGCTTGAGGCATCAAAACCGGGGGACACGGTCTCTATCTGGAGCCATTGCCAGGCCGGGCGGGTACGGATATCAGTCACCAACCCCGGCGAAATGCCGCTGGATGTCCAGCTGCAGCTGTTCAAACGCTCCTTCAGCACCAAAGAGAAGCAGGGGCGGGGATTGGGCACCTACAGCATGAAGCTGTTTGGTGAACGCTACCTGGGCGGCGTGGTTGATTTTTACTCGAACAACGGCATGACCACCTTTTTTATTGAACTGCCGCAGGAGCCGGAGAAAACCACCAGTCCGGTGCAGCATCACTGACGGGTCGTACATGGCCGGCTGCGCCGGATTAACCAACACCGGCAGTTCTGATGATACCGCGGAGGGTCCGTTCCCATGTCGCACCGGCTTAAAGACCTCAGTATCACCACCAAGGCAACCCTGCTGTTCTCGATTACAGCGATCTGTTTCCTGCTGTTTCTCTCTGCCACAACCTACTGGTTTGCCCCGTTTCTTCACCAAACCGTGGGATGATACCGACCTCAAGTTTGCCATCCGTTCTGCTATTGAGCGTTTTGACCTAGAAGCGGAGAACCGGCGGCGGCTGGCAACAGTCAGGAATCAGGCCATGGAGATCAAGGTGCTTGAAAAACGCTACCCCGGTATCAGCAGGGTGGAGAAAGACCCGCTGGGCAGTTTTGTGCTGCCTGATCTCTCCGAGGCTGAAATAAAGATGATGATGGCAGAGTGCGAAGAGGAGTGCCGCTAGATTGCCCAAAATGGAAGAGGGTACTTACCTGTTTGACAGGCCGGTACCCTCCCGGGGGTATACACAGGATTGTTTCAGATCGAAGCTAAATATCCAGATTCACCACGTTCAGGGCATTCTGCTCAATGAATTCCCTGCGGGGCTCGACCTGGTCGCCCATTAAAACCGTAAAGATCTCGTCTGCCTCAACGATGTCCTCAATCTTGACCTGCAGCAGTATCCGGTTATCTGGGTTCATGGTGGTTTCCCAGAGCTGCTCCGGATTCATCTCGCCCAAGCCTTTATAGCGCTGGATTGCCAGCCCTTTTTTGGCATACTCAAGGAAGAAAGCCAGCAGCTCTTCATGACGGTCTGTTTCCAGCAGGCCTTTCCCGTTTTCCTCAAGCCGGACCAGACCGCCGGCCATAAGGTCAACCACCTTATGCTGTGATTCCGTCAACAGTTCGTATTCGTGGCTGGAAAGCACCGACAGGGTCTGCGCATCAATGATCGAACGCACATTGCCGATTCTGAAGGTTATCTTTTCCTCCTCAACCTGGTAATCACAGTCCTGTATGAGTCCCTGCATGGTTGTCAGATAGGTCTCCATCCCGACCAGTTCCTCAATACCCGGCCTGACATTGGCCCTGAGCAGCAGATCCAGCAGATCAGCCGGAACTCCTTTTTTGACCACCTTGTCGAACAGGGCACGCCATTCAAGCAGCTGGCGCACCACCGGGATGATCTGTTTACCGCTGTAGGAGCGGTCACCCTTTTCCATGCTCAGGACCAGCTCTTCTGCTCCTTCTTCCAGCAGAAATCCCTGCAGGGCTGCTTCATTACGCAGGTAGAGTTCTTTTTTGCCCCGCTTGACCTTGTAAAGCGGAGGCTGGGCGATGTAGAGGTGGCCACGTTCGATCAGTTCCCGCATGTTGCGGTAGAAGAAGGTTAAAAGCAGGGTCAGGATGTGAGAGCCGTCCACGTCGGCGTCGGTCATGACAATAATCCGGCCGTAACGCAGCTTGGCCACATCAAAGTCATCCTTACCGATGCCGGTCCCCATGGCGGTGATCAGGGTGCGGATCTCCTGGGAGGAGAGCATCTTGTCAAAACGGGCCTTTTCAACGTTGAGGATCTTGCCCTTGAGCGGCAGGATCGCCTGAAAGCGACGGTCACGCCCCTGCTTGGCAGAACCGCCTGCCGAGTCACCCTCGACCAGGTAAAGTTCACACTGAGCCGGGTCTTTTTCCTGACAGTCTGCAAGCTTACCGGGCAGTCCTCCCAGATCAAGGGCCCCTTTACGTCGGGTCAGGTCGCGGGCCTTGCGGGCTGCTTCACGGGCACGGGCCGCCTCAATCGATTTTTCCAGTATCCGCTTGGCAACCTGAGGATTTTCTTCCAGGTAGACCGCCAGTTTCTCGTTCAGCAACGATTCTACATACCCCTTG
Source organism: uncultured Geobacter sp. (assembly GCA_964582605.1). Lineage (GTDB taxonomy): Bacteria > Desulfobacterota > Desulfuromonadia > Geobacterales > Pseudopelobacteraceae > Trichlorobacter. The sequence continues at coordinate 3,577 of CAZOTC010000043.1, forward strand.
ACCTCTGAGTTACCCAGCTTGGTTTTGGTCTGTCCCTCAAACTGGGGCTGGGGAATCTTGACCGAGATGACGCAGGTCATCCCTTCCCGCAGGTCATCACCGGAGATGGCCACTTTGGCATTCTTCAGCAGGTTGTTGCCGCTGGCATAGGTGTTCATGGTGCGTGTCAGTGCCGCCTTGAAGCCTGCCAGGTGGGTGCCGCCCTCATGGGTGTTGATGTTGTTGGCAAAGGAGAAGATCTTTTCATCGTAGGAGTCGTTGTACTGCATGGAGACTTCCATCTCCACACCCCCCTTTTCCCCTTTGAAGTAGATCGGCTTCTGGTGCAGCGCGGTCTTGGCCCGGTTCAGGTACTCGACAAAGGAGTTGATCCCTCCTTCGTAAAAGAAGTCATGGGATTTGCCGTCAGTCCGTTCATCATTAATCTTGATCCGGACCCCGGCATTCAGGAAAGCCAGTTCCCGCAGCCGTTGGGAAAGGACATCAAAGGAGTATTCCGTTGTCTCAAAGATCTCTTCATCCGGCATGAAGGTGATCTTGGTGCCCCGTCTGCGGGTGTTTCCGGTAACTTCCAGGGGTGCCTGCGGTTCACCGCGATGATAGGTTTGACGCCAGATCTTGCCATCACGCCTGATTTCAAGATCAAGCCATTTGGAGAGGGCGTTTACCACCGAGACCCCGACTCCGTGGAGTCCACCTGATACCTTGTAGGAATCGTTGTTGAACTTGCCTCCGGCGTGTAGCACGGTCAGAACAACTTCAGCTGCCGAACGACCCTCGGTTGAGTGCATGTCAGTGGGGATGCCGCGACCATTATCAACTACGGTGACTGAGCCGTCGGTATTGATGGTTACGGTGACTTCATTACAGTAACCGGCCAGTGCCTCGTCAATGGCATTATCTACAATTTCATATACCAGGTGGTGCAGGCCCTGGCTTGAGGTGGAGCCGATATACATGGCCGGTCGTTTTCTGACCGCTGCAAGTCCTTCAAGTACCTGAATACTGTCTGCCCCATACTCGGTTGCTGGTGGTGTTGTGTTCTGCTCAAGCTCACTCATGATCTTCCGTTTCCTTCTCTTGTCAGTCTGCCCTCTTCAACCCTGATGATACTGCTGTCCTGTTGCAGCAACGGGAAAAAGGGGGTTACATCAGTCGTTGTAAGTATCGTCTGGACTTCTTGTCGGCGTATGTAGGCCAAAAGGTTTGACATCCTAGTCCGATCAAGTTCTGAAGCGATGTCGTCAAGCAGAAGTACCGGCGTTTCCCCAAAGGTTTCTTCAAGAAGTTCCAGTTCCGCCATTTTCAAGGCCAGTATGAAGCTCCGCTGCTGTCCCTGTGAGCCAAAGTTTTTCAGAGGACGTCCCTGTATCATGAAGACAAGGTCATCACGATGCGGCCCTCGACCGGTTGTTTTATAACGGATATCGCTTTGCTGGTGTTGCTCAAACACGTTTCGCAGGCTTTCAGCGTCAGTCGCTTCATCTGCCGCTATATCCGGTTTATACTGGATTGTTACTGTTTCATCGGCACCGGCTATCTGGTGATACTGTTTCTGCAGAAGCCGGTTAAGACGGACGGTATGTTCCTTTCGCTGCAGTATCAGACGAAGACCCGCTGTTGTCAGCTGTTCAGTCCAGATATCCAGTCCGTTGATCTGATTGTTTTTAAGCAGGATATTCCGTTGCTTAAGGGTACGGTAATAGTTGTGGTAATCCTGCAGAAAAGCGGCAGTACCGGTATAAAGTGACCGGTCAAGAAAACGTCGTCTTGTTTCCGGTCCCAGTTTGACCATTGCCGTATCATCCGGTGAAAAAATGACAACTGCCAATTTTCCATGGAGATCTGATGAACGATGGACCGCCTTGCCATCGATATGTATACGTCTGCTGTTGTTTTCAAGCTGCAGCAGAAGTTCACTCTCAACCCCTGATGTCTGAATAATGCCGCGTACTGTAGCTGCTCTGCTGGTACTCTGAATCAGTTCCGGTACTTTTGCACTGCGAAACGAACGTGCAGTACCAAGTAAATAAATCGATTCAAGGATATTTGTCTTACCCTGTCCGTTTGATCCGTATAAGACTGTCAGATGCCGTGCCGGCATTATGCCGGCAGACTGAATATTCCTGTACTGCTCAAGCCGTACTTCTTTTAGAAACACTGTCTGTCTAAAGCCTCATCGGCATGATCACAGCCAGCAGATCATCATCTGAATCCGGTGTTACAATTGATGGTGAAAGCTCATTCTTGAATTTCATCAGCACATGTTCGCTTTCACACACCATCAGTACATCAAGCAGGTAGCGTGCATTAAAACGAACTGAAAACGGGCTGCCTTCATAGCTGACATCAAGTTCTTCCATGGCATCACCAAGTTCAGGGTTGCTTGAAGAAATCTTGACTCCGTTGCCTTCAATCTCCAGCATGATTCCCTTGAATTTTTCACTGGAAAGAATCGCCATCCGGCGAACCGCATGAATGAGCGCTTCTCGTGGTGCCTTGACGATCTGATCATTTGCTGCAGGTATGACCCGTGTATAATCAGGAAATTCACCATCAACCAGCCTCATGACCAGAGTGGTGTCACCTTTTTTGATTACTGCACTGCTATCAAAGAACCCAAGCTGCAGTAGTCCGTCACCCTCGTCAGTAATTTTTTTGATTTCGTAGATTCCTTTTTTGGGAAGGATAACGCCTTTAATCAGTTCAGGATTCGCCATACCACTGAATTCGCCTGACGAAATTGAAAGTCTGTGTCCGTCAGTGGCAACCATTTTCAGAACCTGACCATTTTCTGTCTGTTCTACTCTGGTAAAAATACCGTTAAGGTTATATTTTGTCTCATCGTTACAGATTGCATAGGATGTTTTTTCTATCATCCGCCTGAGTAATGCGGCTTCAACCTCAAGTAGCGAATCATTTTTAAACGAAGCAACCGCTGGAAATTCGTCTGACGGCAATCCAACAATGTTAAACCGCACTTTTCCGCAGGTTATCTCAACCCAGTCATTATCCTTTGAAACAAAGGTTATTTCCTGGTTAGGCAATTCTTTTACAATTTCATATATTTTTTTTGCTCCCACCGTTATACGGCCATCAATTTCAACCTTGGCAGGATAATTTCCCTTCAGTCCCACTTCCAGGTCGGTTGCTACTATTTCAATCGTGTCTCCGCTTGCTTCAATCAGAATGTTCGAGAGAATTGGCATTGATGTCCTTTTTTCTACAATCCCCTGGACTTTCTGAAGAGCTTTCAGAAAATTGTCTCTGTCGATTCTAAAGTTCATAGACGGCTCCTTGATTGATCTTGTACTATTCTATAGTTTTATTCTTAAAATCTTATTGTTATTAATAATGGTGCTGTTGAAACTGTTGAAAGATTTTAACATACCGATACTATGATATTTTTTTGTTATCTGACATGTTGATGACAGTATCCGGATACAGCCGGTTTTCAACAGTATGCCTGCTATCAACAGACATCAACATCTCTGTGCACAGGTTTCAAACAGCAGTGTCAGCGAAGAATTATTTCCTTTAATTCTTCTATTGTTTTTGAGAGGTTAGCATCTTCAGCAAGTAGTTTGTCTATCTTTTTTGCTGCATGAATAACTGTCGAGTGGTCCTTGCCGCCAAATCTGCTGCCAATATCAGGATAGGATGCTGTCGTCATGTCCCGGCAGAGCCAGACAGCTATCTGGCGTGCCTGGACGAAAGCCTTAAGCCGTTTATCTGATTTTAAATCGGCAACTTTAAGACCAAAGTAATCAGCTGTTACTTTCTGGATCAATTCGACGGTTACTTCCTTGCGTTTATCAACCAGTATATCCTTGAGGTTGCTTTTAGCCATGCTCAAGGTAATTGGAATATGCTGCAGGCTGCTGTAGGCACCCAGTCTGATCAGCATGCCTTCAAGTTCCCGTATGTTACGTGTATCACTGGATGCCAGAAAATAGGCTACGTCATCAGGAAGTTTAATCTTGTTTATCTCAGCTTTTTTGTTGAGGATAGCCAGTTTTGTTTCAAGATCTGGTGGTTGAATGTCTGCAATCAGCCCCCATTCGAATCGTGACCGAAGACGGTCTTCAAGGTTAGGCATTTCGCGGGGAAATTTGTCAGAGGTTATGACTATCTGTTTGTGTGACTCATAAAGCGCATTAAAGGTGTGAAAAAATTCAACCTGTGTACGTTCTTTGCCTGTGATGAATTGAATGTCATCAATGAGGAGTACATCAACTGAACGATACCGTTCCCTGAACTCATCCATCTTGTTGAGCTTGATGCAATTAACCATTTCATGCATGAACTTTTCAGCTGAGCAGTAGCAAACTTTGGTGTCATGTTTGTCTGCCAGAATCCGATGCCCAACTGCATTGAGCAAATGACTTTTTCCCAGCCCGACGCCGCCGTAGATGAACAGAGGATTATAGGTAGTTGCAGGATTTGTTGCTACGGCCATGGCTGCAGCATGGGCAAACTGGTTACCAGCGCCATTGACAAAATGTTCGAAGGTATAGCGTGGATTAAGAAGATTGGCATCCCGTATATGATTAACTTCTTTTACCGTGTTTTCTATCTTGATTTCAGGCTCTTGAGCGACCTCTACGTCTGGTTGATCAAGTTCCTTTTCCTTGACAATAAAACAGACCAGCAGGTTCTTATCAGCAGTCACTGATAGCGCACTGTTGATAAGATCAACATAATTATCTTCCAGCCACTCTTTAAAAAACTGGTTCGGTACCGTCAGGTAGAGCGATTGGTGATCAGCATGACTGAACTGGATCGGTTGAATCCAGTTGGTAAAGTTTTGCGGAGATATGACTTTTTCCAGGTTTTGCGCCGTCTGATTCCAGATCGTGTGCATTGGAGTATGTTTCGTAGACGGCATGTCTGTTTCCGTTCTCTCAGTATGATACATCTAGATACAGTGATATAAAACAGCAGTTACATTGGAGCAGACGTGGTCATGTAGTCGAGTCAGGTTTTATACACAGTGTTATCAACAGGTGTTGATAACTTTTTTATCCAATAAAATGAGTTTGTTATGTAATTCGCGGTACCTATTAACAGTTTTGGACTTGAAACATTAACAGAGCACCCCTATTTTTTCAATGGCAATCTGGCTTTCTGAAAACAAAAAAGAATTGACATTGTCTGTAAGGTTTGATTATAAGTTCTGTTCGCTGTTTTAAATTAAATAAGGCAGCACTTTAAAATCTTTTAATTACGGTATCTGGAGCACGATCGATGAAAAGAACATTCCAACCAAGTAATACATCCCGTAAGCGTACTCATGGTTTTCTTGTACGTATGGCAAGCAAAAATGGCCGTCTTGTGATCAAGCGTCGCCGTGCTAAAGGTCGTAAACGGCTTTCAGTACAGGTTGCAAGCAAATAATCTGAAGGCTGATTACAGCCAGTGACAGCTGATGGCGCATCGTTTCCCAAACAGTACCGTTTGTTGCAACGTCATGAATTTCTCAGGCTGTCAGGATCCCCAAGAATCATTAATGGTCGTTCGTTCTTGATCGCTTGGGATTATAATGATCTTGATCATTCGAGACTGGGTATAACAGCCAGCAGGAAGTCCGGATCAGCTGTCGTAAGAAACAGAGTAAAGCGTTGCATCCGCGAATTTTTTCGGCTGCATCGTCAGCTCTTGCCAGGCGTTGATTTGAACATCATTGTTCGACGTCAGGCTGCTGATAACAGCGCTGCAGTTCTTTTTGCCGAACTGCAGCGCGCTTTTCAACAGATCGGCTCACGTGCATGTTGTCACGAATCCTCATAGCAACTATTCGCGCATATCAATTGTTTATTTCCCCGCTGCTTCCGGGTGCCTGTCGTTTTTATCCTTCCTGTTCTTCCTATTCGCTTGAATCAATCCGTCGTTATGGGGCTTTCAAAGGCTCCTTGCTGACTATACATCGCCTGTTGAGGTGTCATCCCTGGCACCCGGGCGGTTATGATCCTGTACGTTAACTTAGCGGGAGTATTCTCTATGGAAAAAAGGGCGTTAATTGCTGTTGTACTTTCTATTGCGGTATTCTATCTATTTTCTGCCTATTTTGGCCCCCAGCAGAAGCCTGTTACGACAAAATCGGCTGAGCCGGTCAAGTCGGAAAACATTGGTGCTGCACCAGCGATTAGTGTTCAAAAAGCAGAGGCTGTAACAGTACCTGTTGCGCCAGCAGCAGCAGTTCCGGTTACGGTGGAAACTGATCGCTATTCTGCGGTGTTCAATGGTGTCGGCGGTTCTTTGAAGAGTTTGACGCTTAAAGGATTCAGAGAGAACACTACGCCGTCTTCTCCCCAGGTTGTCCTACTTGGTCAATCTGACCCTTCTGCATTGCCTTTCTCAACACGTGGTGTCGGTTTTGCACTGTCTTCAACGGCAACCTACAGCTCAAGTGTGCCACACCTTACTGTTGCTGCGGGTGAAAAAAAGCAGCTTACCTTTACCCATGTTGATACGCAGGGTTTTGTTATTCGCAAAACCTATACCTTTGATGGTTCCGGTTATGGCATTACGCTTGATACACAGCTGGTTAACAACTCTGCTGCAAGTCTTTCCGGAGCCTTCCAGCAATTGATCTCGGCTCCGTTCAAGGTTGACGAGAAAGATGGACGTTATGAAACGTACGGTGCATCACTGTATGCAGATAACGGTCTCCATACCAATGTGCCCAAGGATCTGGACTCAGCAACAAAAAAATATGACAAGGACGTCCAATGGGCAGCAATCAACGATAAATATTTCCTGAGCGCCCTTATTTCGGTTAACAGGAGTATTGCTTCTGTGGAATTGAAAAAGACCGGCTCCGGTTTCATCGAGACGGCAGTAACCACACCGGCATTTTCTGTGGCACCGGGCCAGGCAGTCACAGTAAGCCATAAGTTGTTTGTGGGTCCAAAGGATATCGATATTCTGAAGGCTCAGGGGAACTCGCTTGAACAGTCACTGGATCTCGGGTGGTTCTCTTCGCTTGCCAAGCCGATGCTGTATTCTCTTAAATTCTTCTATAAATATGTAGGGAACTACGGTATTGCAATCATCATCATCACCGTGATTCTTAAAATTGTATTTTTCCCGTTGACTCACAAAAGTTACAAGTCAATGAAGGATATGAGCAAGCTTCAGCCGAAGATGATGGCGCTGAAGGAAAAATACAAGAACGACAAAGACGCCATGAATCGTGCGGTTATGGAGCTGTATCGCGACCACAAGGTCAATCCGCTGGGCGGCTGTCTGCCGATGCTGGTTCAGATTCCGGTCTTCTTTGCTTTGTATAAAGCGCTCATGTATTCGATAGAGTTGCGTCATGCCCCTTTCATGCTGTGGATCACGGACCTTTCTGTCATGGATCCTTACTATGTCACCCCGGTGATTATGGGTGCCACCATGTTTATCCAGCAGAAGATGACACCATCCAACATGGATGAGATGCAGCAGAAGATCATGCTGGGACTTCCGGTGATCTTCACCTTTATGTTTCTGACCTTCCCGTCCGGTCTGGTGCTGTACTGGCTGGTCAACAACGTGTTGACCATCGGTCAGCAGATGTACATCAACAAGCTGGTTAAAGACTGATCGGCACTCCGTGTATATCCGCGACACCATAGCAGCCATTGCCACCCCGCTCGGTTCGGGCGGGGTGGGTATAGTGCGGGTCAGCGGACCTGATGCCGAGCGGATCGGCCATGCAGTATTTCAGAAAGCAGGCAGTGATGACGGCGGTGGCTTTGAGAGTCACCGCCTTTTCTATGGTCAACTGCGCCATCCGGTTGATCACCATCTGATTGATGAAGGGATGGCGGTGCTGATGCAGGCACCCCGCTCTTACACGCGCGAAGATGTGCTGGAGCTCCAGTGTCACGGTGGCCACTTTGTGGTGCGTGCCGTATTGGAGTCCTGTATTGCCGCCGGGGCACGTCTGGCAGAGCCGGGTGAATTTACCCGGCGTGCCTTTCTGAATGGCCGGATTGACCTGACCCAGGCAGAGGCGGTGATGGACTTGATTGCCAGCCGGACCGAGCGATCACTGAGCCTTGCTCAGGCGCAGCGCGAAGGACATCTTTCCCGTGCGCTGGTTGCTCTGCGCACACCTTTGGTCGAGACGTTAGCTCTGGTTGAAGCACATATCGACTTTCCTGAGGATGAGGTTGATCCGGCGGTCTTTGCAGTTGTGGAGCAACAGGTGGCCAGTGTCTCCTCACGGATCGATCAACTGCTTTCCAGCTTCAGCACCGGTAAAGTGCTGCGGGACGGGGTGTCGGTGCTGCTGATTGGCAGACCCAACGCCGGCAAGTCAAGTCTACTGAATGCCCTGGCCGGCACTGACCGGGCGATTGTCTCTGACCAGCCCGGCACAACCCGTGATCTGATCGAAGAAACCATCTCCATCAGCGGCTTACCGGTCAAGGTGATTGATGCTGCCGGTATCCGTAGTCATCATGCCGACTGTGTCGAAGAGGAGGGAGTGCGTCGTGCCCTTGATAAAGTTGCCAAGGCCGATCTGGTGCTGCTGCTGCTTGACGGTACGACCAACCAGCATGACGAGTTGCCGCTACTGACCTCCGGCCTTGGATCAACCCCGTACCTGCTGGTGGTCACCAAGTCGGATCTGCCGCAGCAGATTATGTTCGATGACTTGTCGGCACCGTTGGGGGTCTGTCATGTGTCGGCGCGCAGTCGTAATGGAATAGAACAGCTTTCGCAGATGATCTACGACTACTTTGTGCAATCCAGCAGGCTTTCATCCGATGAGTCTGCCGTGATATCCAGCGTTCGCCATCGCGACATACTGCTGCGTGTACAACAATCATTGATCGCCTTTGGTGCTAATGCTGCGCTGGGCCTTCCGCCGGAACTGCTGGCCCTTGACCTGCGAGCAGCGCTGTCTGCACTGGGTGAAATTACCGGCGAGACTTCCACAGATGAGCTTCTTGATGTTATTTTCTCGTCGTTTTGTATTGGCAAGTGATGATGTTCCACGTGAAACATGGTGGTCATGATGCATAGCTACGAAACAACATATGATGTGATTGTGGTCGGGGCAGGGCACGCCGGATGCGAGGCAGCGCTGGCTGCTGCGCGGATGGGCTGCCGGACGCTTCTGCTGAATATGAGTCTGGATGGTATGGCGGTGATGTCCTGCAATCCGTCCATCGGCGGCCTGGCCAAGGGACATCTCGTCCGTGAGATCGATGCGCTGGGTGGCGAGATGGCTAAAAATATCGATGCCACCGGGATTCAGTTCCGGGTGCTGAATACCCGCAAAGGACCGGCAGTGCGGGCAGGTCGTGCCCAGGCCGACAAGCAGCTCTATCGCCTGCGGATGAAATGGGTGCTGGAGCAACAGGATAATCTACATGTCAAGCAGGGTGAGGTGACTGCGCTTTATCTCGAGGGTGATGAGCTGCGCGGTGTGGATACCCGCAGCGGTATCCGCTTTCTGGGCAAAACCGTAGTGCTGACCACCGGCACCTTTATGCGCGGCCTGATCCATATCGGCCTGATCAATTATTCCGGTGGCAGGGCCGGGGATCTCCCATCGCTGGGGTTGTCGGACCAGCTCAAGACCCTTGGCTTCGAGGTTGGGCGGCTCAAGACCGGCACACCGGCGCGCCTGGACGGCAGAACCATCGATTTCGGCAGACTTGAGGCCCAGTACAGCGACGACCCGCCGGTGCCGTTCTCGTTCAGCACCGAGCGGATCACCATGCCGCAGGTGCCCTGCTACATCGCCTACACCAACCCGCGCACCCATGATATCATCCGCAACGGCCTGGATCGCTCGCCGCTGTACGCAGGGGTGATCGAGGGGATCGGTCCCCGCTACTGTCCCTCGATTGAGGACAAGGTGGTGCGCTTCCCGGACAAGGAACGGCACCAGACTTTTATCGAGCCGGAGGGGCTGGATACGGTGGAGTATTACCCCAGCGGCATGTCCACCTCGCTGCCGATCGATATACAGATCGCCTTTTACCGCTCCATGGTCGGGCTTGAACAGGTCGAGATCATGCGCCCGGCCTATGGCATTGAGTATGATTACGTTAATCCGGTGCAGTTGCACGCAACCCTGGAGACCAAGCTGATCGCCAATCTGTTCCATGCCGGGCAGATCAACGGCACCTCCGGCTATGAAGAGGCCGCTGGCCAGGGGATTCTGGCCGGTATCAACGCTGCCCTCAAGGTGCAGGACAGGCAGCCGATCATGCTGGGTAGGCATGAGTCATACATCGGGGTAATGGTGGATGATCTGGTAACACTGGGCACCAGGGAGCCGTACCGGATGTTTACCTCGCGGGCTGAATACCGGCTGCTGTTGCGGGAGGATAATGCCGATATCCGCTTGCGGGAGATCGGCCACCGGGTCGGCCTGGTGGATGAGGCGACCTATGCCGGTTTCTGCCGCAAGAAAGAGCAGATACGGGAAGAGCTGGAGCGGGTGCGTAGTACCCGGCTGAGTCTGGATGATGATCAAAAGGACTGGTGCAGTCGCTACGGCTGTGGCTATCTGCAGAAGGGAACCAGTTTTGAACACCTGCTGCGCAGGCCGGAGATCGGCTATGAGCAGTTGCAGGAGATTGACCCGCAGATTGCCGAGTTGCCGGCGGCGGTCAGGGAACAGGTGGAGATTCAGGTCAAGTATCAGGGCTATATCGAGCGCCAACTGGATCAGATCGAGCGGATGCGTAAGCAGGAAGAGGCACGGATTCCGGCTGATCTGGATTACCGTGGCATTTCAGGACTGACCTCAGAGGTGCGGGAGAAGCTGGAACGGTTCAGGCCGGACACCTTGGGGCAGGCTGCCCGGATCCAGGGGGTTACCCCGGCTGCCGTTGCTATCCTGGGGGTTATGCTCAAGACGAGAACGGAGCATGCTGGTGAATCGTAACCTGTTGGCCGCTGCTGCCGCAGAGCTGGGACTGCAGATCGACGAACAGCAGATGGCTGCGTTTGCGCTGCTGCTGCAGGAGCTGGTGCGCTGGAACCGGCAGATCAACCTGACTGCCATCACTAAGCCTGATGCGATGACCGTCAAGCACCTGATTGATTCGTTCCATCTGGTGCCGCAGTTACAGCAGGGTGAACATCTGCTTGATATCGGATCAGGTGCAGGATTTCCTGCCTTGGTGCTGGCTATTATGCGACCGGACTGTCGGATAAGCTCCATTGATGCAGTGGCCAAGAAGGTCAGTTTTCAGAGGCACTGTGCGCGGCTGCTCAGGCTGGAGAATGTTCAGGCGCTGCATGGGCGTGTTGAACAGTTGGCGCTGCAGCAGCCGGAGCAGTTTGATCTGGTGGTGTCACGAGCCTTCAGCAGTCTGGAGCTGTTTGTTGATCTTGGTTTGCCGTTGGTGCGTCCGGGGGGCAGAATCATCTCCATGCGCAGTGCCGAAGGAGAACATGAGCAACAGCAGTTCGCGGACCGTCTCCTGCAGCTTGGCTTGCAGTCAGAACCGTGCATCAAATACCGTTTGCCGCAGCAGATGGGGATGCGCAGCCTGGTAATTCTGTGCAAAGCCTGATGAATACAGGCTTTGAAGCATGTAATGCACAGCAGCGCCTGTAAGGCCGTTTGTTTGGCGTATGTGGGCAATGCTATGGGTTTTGGATAAAAATGATTTGGCGCCAAAATCTGGCGCCATTTTGCATTGATTGCCGTTTTTGGCCAGGATTTGGCCTGATACCGGTATGGGCGGTTGCAGTGCCGTGTCATCTGCAGTAGAGTGACAGGCTTGGAGAAGCCGATG
>CAZOTC010000044.1:0-15027 GCA_964582605.1 uncultured Geobacter sp.
TCATTTTTATTACCCAGTTTGTTCAGGTCTTCGTGGTTTCCGCCTTTATCTTCTTTCTGTTTTACTCCCTGATCGGACGGCACCTGGCTGCCATGGCCCGCCATGCCGCCAGCGTCGATGTCAGCAATCTGGGCAGTCCACTCCAGCTTGACCGGAACAACCCATCTGCCTCCCGTGATGACGAGCTGGACCAGGTTGTAACCGCCCTGAACAGCATGCAGAGCCAGATCGGCAGCTACATTCAGGAACGCAGACAGATCGAGGAACAGCTTCGTGCCGAGATCACCGAACGCAAACGGATCGAAGAGACCCTGCACGAACAGGCAGCCCTGCTGGAAGACGAGATCGCCCAGCGTCAGCAGGCCCAGGAAGAGCTGAACGTTATCAACAGCTCTCTGGAAGAGCGGATCAGCAGTGCCGTGACTGAACTGCGCCATCGGGACGAGCTGCTGCTGCACCAGAGCAGACTGACCGCCATGGGTGAACTGCTGAACAACATCGCCCACCAGTGGCGCCAGCCGCTCAACAACATTGCCGTCTATATCCAGAGCATGCAATACCTGAACAGGACCGAAGAGTTAACGCCTGAGGAGATGGACCGCGACATTCGCTCCGTGATGGAGATTCTGCAGAACCTGTCCCATACCATCGACAATTTCAGGAGCTTTTTCATCAAGGACCGTGAGAAACGGGAGTTTGTTGTCCGGGAGATGGTGGACAAGACCCTGAGCCTGCTTCAGACCACCCTCGACAGCAGCGGCATCACCGTCAGGCTGACGGCAGAAGAGAATGTCCGTGCCGTCGGTTTTCCCACCGAGTATGCCCAGGCCCTGCTGAACATCCTCTACAATGCACGGGATGTGCTGCTGGAACGGCAGGTCGCCGAACCGCTGATCCGGATCACGATCCGGCAGGCAGAAAAAGGCTCACTGCTCTCGATCCGGGATAACGGCGGCGGCATCCCCGGACAGATCCTGCACCGGATCTTTGAGCCGTACGTTACCACCAAGGGACCGAGCCAGGGCACCGGCATCGGTTTGTATATGGCCAAGACCATGATCGAACGGAACATGGGCGGCAGACTGACGGCCCATAATGTGGAACATGGCGCCGAATTCAGGATTATCCTGTAGTCGTACCATGGCCAGACTGTTTAACCTGACAACCTACCGGCTTCTGACTGCGGCAACCCTGCTGATCCCGCTGCTGCTGTTTATCCTGACCGCCTGGCTGGATTACCGGAGCCTGATCCGCCTCAACACGCAGGAGGCGACCCGCACAGCCGCCATTCTGGAACAGCATGCCCTGAATGTCTTTGAAACCGTACAGCTGGTTGCCGACCGGGTGAATGCCGAGCTCGGTCAGATGAGCTGGCAGCAGATCGAGCGCTCCAGGGAACTGCACGCAACACTCAAAAGGCTGGAACAGCAGTACCCTCAGGTGGCAGCCATCTGGCTGACCGATGCCGAAGGGCGGGTACGCAATGCCAGCCGTCCGCTGCCGCAAAACCCGATTTTTGTGCGTGATCGTGACTATTTTCAAAACCTGAAAGACGGTTCCCGTACCTTCAGCTTCGGCAGCATCGTAGAACCCAGGGTCATCAGCGAGCTGAACTTCAACATCGGCTTCCGGCGGGGGAGCGGCAGGTTCAACGGCGTGATCATCCTGACCGTGCTGCCGGACTATTTCAGCAGATTCTGGACCTCCGCCATAATCCGTCCCCAATCATCGGCACTGCTGTTTCGCCCGGACGGCACCCTGCTGGCACAGGTACCGGAGATCGACCAGGCACGATCGAAACTTGCCCCCGATGGTCCCCAGATGAAGGCGGTCAAGGCCCGAGAGCAGGGGTCATTTATCGCGCCTTCGCTCCACGATGACGCCATACGGCTTTACGGTTTCAAGCACCTTGAAAAATACGACCTGATCCTGCTGTACGGCATCAGCATGCAGAGCATCCGCGAGACCTGGCAGCAGCACCTGCTGGTGTTTGGCAGCATCTTTGGCGCGGCAACCCTGGCGCTGATGCTGCTGACCCGAACCAACGTTCAGTTGCATCGCAGCCTTGAACAGCGGGTTGAACAACGGACAGCAGCCTTGACCAACGAGATAGCCATGCGTCGTCAGATGGAAGAGGAGCTGATTGCCGTACAGCAACGCCAGGCCGATATGGCCACTGAACTTTCACTGCTCGAACAGCAGGTACGGCTCAATATCGCCACCGAACTGCATGACCAGATCGGACAGACCCTGTTGCTGCTGCGGATGAAGTTGAACGGTCTTGAAGGCACGGCAGCCTCAGACCCGGCCATACGGGGCCCCTGCCGCGAACTGCGCCCCCTGCTGGATCAGGTGATTGCGGAGATCAGATCCCTGACCATGCAGCTGAGTCCGCCGATCCTGGCAACTGCCGGCCTGGGGCCGGCCCTGGAATGGCTCTGCCGCACCATCGCCAGGGACTACGATCTGGCGATTCACTGCAGCGATGACGGTAGCGACAAACCGCTGAGTGAGGTAGTCCGTTCCATCGTCTACCAGGCGGCCCGCGAACTGCTGATCAACGTGGCCAAACATGCCGAAACCGGAGAGGCCTGGCTTGAGGTCGGCAGCGACGCTGCCACACTGCAGCTGGTGATCCGGGACAACGGCATCGGCATAGATCCGGCATTGCTCTATAAACCGGAGAAGATGCGGGGATTCGGACTGTTCAACCTGATGCGCCAGATCAGGTATCTGGGTGGGGAATTACAGATCGGCAGCAACGAACCGAAGGGGACTGTGATCACGGTCAGACTGCCGATGCAATCAGGCGATTCAGACTAGACGGGCGCTATCTTGCATTATTTCGACAGGGAGGATACCGATGGAGCAGATCAAGGTACTGCTGGTTGACGATCACAAGATCATGCGGGACGGCCTGCAGTCGTTACTGGAACAGGCCGACGATATTGCGGTCATAGCCCAGGCGGCATCGGGAGCAGAGGCTATCCGGCTGACACGGGAGCTGCAGCCGGATCTGATCATCATGGATCTGACCATGCCGGAGATGAGCGGTATTGAGGCCACCCGAAGAATTGTTGCGGAACAGCCTGAGGCCAGGGTACTGGCCCTCTCGATGGTGATGGAGCAGGGCTGCGTGATCGAATGCCTGAAGGCCGGTGCCAAGGGCTATCTGGTCAAGGACTGTGCGGCTGACGAGCTGCTGCAGGCGGTGCGGACCGTCCACAACGGCGGCAGCTACCTCTGCTCCCAGGCCGCCACCCTGGTGGTGCATGACATGCAGACCCGCCGGGAGCCAGAGCCGCCCTCCAGCCTGACCGAACGGGAACAGGAGGTGTTGCAGCTGCTTGCCGACGGCCTCAATACCAAAGAGATCGCCTTCCGGCTGGAGATCAGCACCAAGACCGTCGAGTCTCAGCGGGCGGCCATCATGAAAAAGCTGGGGTTGTACAGTATTGCCGAACTGACCAAATACGCCTTGCAACAAGGGTTGACCGACCTGAACCTGCCCGGAAAGCCTCGCTGACCTTCCTCACTGTTTCCTAAAATCCTGATGCCGCCATCAGGATTTTCGGAAACAGTTTTCCAACCTGCCTGAATGCATAATCCCCCACTTCTGTTTAGTATTTGAAATACAAAGTTCAATCGCACAAAACAGAAAAGGGGGATCTGCTATGCAATGGTTCAACAGACTTAATGTGGGCGTACGACTGCTGTCGGCATTCATGATCATGGCCGGACTCACCGCCGTTGTGGGCGCGGTCGGCATCTGGGATGTCGCCCGGATGAACAATATGGCTGATCATATCTATAAAAATGAGTTGATGGGGATCTCCCACATCAAGGAGGCCAACATCCATCTGCAAGCCATGGACCGTGCCCAGAAGAATATGCTGCTGGCCTCGGAAGACAAGGAGCGCATCGCCTTCCGCAACCGGATTGAGACAGAACGCAAGCTGTTACTGGAATATATTGAGAAGGCCAAGCCGTTATTAAATTACGAGGCCGGACGCCGGCTGTTGGCAAAATTCAATGCCGCCTGGGATGAGTATCTGCCCCACAGCAGCAGGGTGACTGAACTGGCCTTCAGTGAAGAGCTCCAGCAGAGCCGCAGCTCCGTGGCCCTTTCCAACGGTATTGCCCGTGAAAAGCTGTACCAGTTGGACGATCTGATGTCAGAACTTGCCAAGCTGAAAGAACAGAACGCCAAGGAGTATTCAGACGCCACCACCAGCCTGTATCAGAAGAGTCGCATATTCATGATCCTGCTCTCACTGGGCAGCATCATCTTTGGCATTATCTTCGGCGTACTGATCACCAAGGGGCTCACGCGGCAACTGGGTGGCGAACCGGCCTATATCTCGGATATCGCTGAGCAGGTGGCAAAGGGCGACCTGACCATCCGTTTTGCTTCTGACGACAAACCGGCGACCGGTGTCTATGCCGCCATGAAGGCGATGGTGTCGGGTCTGCAGGAAATGATCGCCAAGACCGTGGATGTCTCGGCCGGTATCGCCTCGGCATCTCACCAGCTGCATGCCACTGCCGAACAGATCGCCACCGGAGCTGAAGAGGTGGCGGCCCAGGCCGGCACCGTGGCCACGGCCAGTGAAGAGATGGCGGCCACCTCCAACGACATTGCCCACAACTGCTCAATGGCGGCCGAGGCATCACAACAGTCCACTACTGCTGCACAAAGCGGTGCTGCGGTGGTGCAGGAAACCATCACCGGCATGGAACTGATCGCCGAGCATGTGCGAGACACCGCCCAAACCATAGCAACCCTGGGTTCACGCTCCGAGCAGATCGGCAATATCGTCGGCACCATTGAAGACATTGCGGACCAGACCAACCTGCTGGCCTTGAACGCTGCCATAGAAGCGGCACGGGCCGGTGAACAGGGACGAGGCTTTGCCGTGGTGGCCGATGAGGTACGGGCCCTGGCGGAACGGACCACCAAGGCCACCCGCGAGATCGGCGAGATGATCAAGGCGATTCAGAAGGAGACCCAGGAGGCGGTCAGAGCGATGGAATCCGGGGTTCATGAGGTCGAGAAAGGGGCCGCTTCATCCCAGAAATCAGGCCAGGCGCTGCAGGAGATCCTGCTACGGATCAATGAGGTGTCGCTGCAGGTCAGCCAGATTGCCACGGCTGCCGAGGAGCAGACTGCCACCACCAGCGAGGTGACCACCAACGTCCAGCAGATCACCGATGTGGTGCACCAGACCGCCAGCGGTGCCGAAGAAACGGCGGCGGCAGCTTCACAGCTTGCCAAGCAGGCCCAGGATCTGCAAACCCTGATCAGCAGGTTCAAGGTTTAATCCTGCGGGTAGTAACCAGACAAGGAAGAGGGCTATGACAACAGATGCGCTCACCATTCATAAGGGACATGCCGGAGATGACAGCCTGATTCAACTGGTCAGCTTTGAACTGTGCCGCGAGGAATACGGCGTGGAGGTGCTGCGGGTCCGGGAGATCATCAGGATGCCGGAGATTACGGTCATGCCGAATACACCGCACTATGTGGAGGGGATCATCAACCTGCGGGGCAAGGTGATTCCGATCATCGCCATGCGCAAGCGGTTCGGGCTGGAACCGGCAGCCTATGACAACAAGACCCGGATCATGGTGATGGATCTGGCTGGAGGCTTAACCGGGTTCATCGTGGACGGTGTCACCGAGGTGATCCGGATCCGCAGCAGCGAGGTTCAGCCGCCGCCGGCCATGGTTTCGGGCAACCTGAACCAGGAATTCATCACCGGCGTGTTCAACCACGCCGACCGGCTGCTGATCATAATGGATGTTGAGCGGATGTTCGCAGTTCATGAACAGGCGTTGTTTCATGCCTGACCTGTCGATTAGTACGGCGTGCTGCCCGTATCTTCAGGCTGGCCGGGAGGAATGCTACTGCGTCAACGTTACCAGTAGAAAGATACCCAAAGCCTTACGGTACTGCGGCACCAACTATCTTGACTGTCCGATATTGCAGAAGCTCAAGGAACGGGACAAAGCTGCGACACACGCCACGGAACCCGACACCATCTGCCGGCAGCATGTCTGACATGTCGAGACTTTGGAGAACTGCACCATGAAACACGAGCAACAGCAGCAGGATACACGGCAAAACTGCCCATACCTCTGGGCCAATCACAAGGCATGTTACTGCGTCGACATCACCAGCAGCACGGTGCGCGATGCCATACGATATTGCGGTACCTATTACCTTGACTGCCCGATACTGCAGGATCTGAACGTTTGGAGCAGGGCCATGCAGCGCCCTGAATCATCAATGTACGATAACGAAAATCGATCGCGGCAAAGCCGCAGAGAGAGGAGACAGCCATGACTCCGGGACAACGGCGCATCCTGATTGCAAGTGACGATCTGCTGGGGATTCAAGTCCTGCAGTACATGCATGCCCATCTGGGTTTTGCGTCAAAAGCCCCCCAGAACGTGGATGAAGCGATCCAGCTGTTACTGACCGGCAGCTATGATCTGGCATACATCGATTTCTATCATTCCCCGACGGCCGCCATTCATCTGATCCAGGCGATTCGTAACGGTGATTGCGGCGCTGCCAACCGTAATCTGCCGATTATCACGATATCTGATTATTTGCGTGACTTTAGGCACATAGAGCAAATCCAGGCAGGGGCTGACGCGTTACTGGGCAAACCTGTCTATATGGAGGAACTGAAACTGCTGCTTTCCAGGTATGTGGGAGAACAGCCGGATCGCAAAAACCGCTGAACGTCCAGCAGCCTCAGGCAAGATCGAGGATCATGGCGTTCTCATCACAATCCGGGAACTTGGGGCATTTGATGCAGTCACCCCAGACCTTGTGCGGCAGGGTTGATTTGTCCACCAGCACAAACCCCAGCTTGCCGAAGAACTCCGGTTTGTAGGTCAGGCAAAAGATCCGCTTCAGTCCCAGTTCGCGGGCCTCTTCAATGCAGGCAGTCACCAGCGCGCTCCCTACCCCTTTACGGCCCGCATCCTCCACCACCGCCACCGAACGGACTTCGGCCAGATCTTCCCAGACGATATGCAGGGCTGCAGCACCGAGGATCCTGCCGTCATCGGCAACTTCCACATAAAAATCCCGCAACGCCTCGTACAGTTCGGACAGGGAACGGGAGAGCATATCCCCCTTGCTGGCGTAGGTGGTAAGCAGTTTCTGTATTTCCTTTACATCACCGATCTGCGCTTTTCTAAGCATGGCGGCTCCCTTTACTTTTTTTTTCATCCTTCAACAGATTACTGCCTACCCACTGGTTGGCAAACTGCAGCGCAATCCGGCCGCTGTTGTCCCCCTTCTGGCGCGTCCAGAGGATGGCAGCCTGACGGGCCTCCTCATTCCAGCGCAGACCACTGCCTGAACGTTCGCAGAGCCGTTCCACCCACTGACGGGCCACCTCCAGAAACTGATCCTGACTGAAGGGATGGAACCCGACCCACAACCCGAAACGTCCGGACAGCGAGATCTTTTCCTCCACCGACTCGCCATGATGAATCTCGTTGTTTACCAGCATGGCCCCCCGGTTGTCGCTTTCGTACTCCGGCAGCAGGTGGCGGCGGTTGGAGGTGACATAGATCAGAACATTGGCCGGAGGCGCATAAACCGAGCCGTCAAGGGCACTCTTGAGCATCTTGTAGCTGGATTCGCCGGTCTCGAAGGAGACATCATCGGAAAAGAGGACAAAACGGTACGGCTGGCGCTTGATCTCATCCACGATCGCCGGCAGATGCACCAGGTCATCCTTGTCCACCTGAATCACCCGCAGCCCCTGCGGGGCATAGCTGTGCAGCAGGGCCCGCACCAGCGTCGACTTGCCGGTGCCGCGGGTGCCCCACAACAGTGCATTATTGGCAGGATAACCGGCCAGAAACTGGCAGGTATTTTCAACCACACGCTGCTTCTGTTCATCAATCCCCAGCAGGTCGTCCAGATGAAAGGCCTCTATTTCAGGCACCGGGTCCAGGTAACCACCGCTACCGCGCCGTCGCCAGTTGGCGGCGTGGGTTACGGCCCAGTCAATCTTCGGCACCGGTTTGGGCAGCACCTGCTCCACGGCATCCAGTACCCGCTGCAGCTGTTCAACCATCGCTTTATCCAGCGTCAATGAAGGCATATCTGTTTATGGTCTCCTTTAGGTACTAACTTTCATTCAATTGCAGGAAGCTTTCAGAGTATGCTATGGTTTCAACATAGTAAGGGGGCTGCCATGTTACAGACAGATTCAATAACCGACAAGAAGCGTATCAAAAAAACAGCCAGACGATCAGAATGCGAAAACTTCATGCACCTGACCATTACCGAAAAACGTCGCATACTGAGAGAACAGGCTAAAAAGATGCTGGCCTGTTATCTCGAAAACCCTGAAACAAACGACATGGGCGGAGGGGACTTCGTTGGCTGCTAAACCCAAACGAGGCGAAATATGGCTGGTAAACCTCGACCCCACTATCGGGTCAGAGATTAGAAAAACCCGCCCTGCCGTCATCATCAGCTCAGATGCCATCGGCATCCTGCCTATCCGCCTGATCGCACCGATAACCGGCTGGGATGACCGTTACTCCGGCAATATCTGGCACATACCGCTTACACCTGACACCATTAACAATCTTCCCAAATCATCCGCGATTGATGTTCTTCAGGTGCGTGGCGTTGATACCGCACGCCTTATTCATCGTATCGGCAAACTACCTCCGTCAATCATGCGACAGATAACCCTGGCCCTGTCTGCTGTGGTTGAAGGTTAATCCTGTCACTTCTCGTATCCCACCATGACCGGGGTCGGATCCAGCAGCCTGGCCAGATCGGCAGGTTCCATCCCCACCAGAAAGCCCCGTTTACCACCGTTGATATAGATCCTCGGCAGGGTTAAAATCGTTTCCTCTGCATAGACCGGCAACTGTTTTTTCGTGCCGAAGGGAGAGGTGCCGCCGGTCAGATAACCGGTATGCTTCTGGGCCATCTCCGGTGTGCAGGGTTCAACCGAGCGGGCTCCGATCAAACGTGCCAGCTCCCTGGTTGAAACCTGCAGATCACCGTGCATCAGAACAATCAGCGGTTGCTTACAATCATCTTCCATTACCAGGGTCTTGATCACGCAATGTTCATCTACCCCCAGTTCCCGTGAAGAAACGGCGGTGCCGCCTTTTTCCTCGTAGGTATAGTGGTGATCCGTAAAGTTGATCCCTGCTGCGCGCAGGGCCCTTACTGCCGGCGTAACCGGCGTCTTGTCCTTGGCCATGACTGGACTCTCCATATAAAAAAACTTAATGCAGAGGGGTATGAGGAGCAGAGATACAGAGAAAACCGCATGTTTTTTTGGGGGGGCCTGTATTGACTTGACTTTCTCTGCGTCCCTTCTGCTCTGTGACTCTGCGTTAAAATCCTTTCCTGCTCCTGCTCAGCAGATACGTGGTAACTGCTCCCCCGCCAGCATCTCTACGATTCTCATGCCGCCGACACAGGTCCGCATCCGTACCCGGCCCGGCTCACCTGCCTCAACCGTACCGATAATGGCAGCCTGGTACCCCAGCGGATCCCGTCGCATGGCTGCAAGCAGCGGCTCTGCGACTTCCGCTGCCACAACGGCAAGCAGTTTGCCTTCGTTGGCAACATACAGCGGATCAAGCCCCAGAATATCACAAACGCCCCGCACCTGCGGATTGACCGGCAGCTGTTCCTCCTCCAGCAGCAGGGTAACCCCGGATTGGAGTGCGATCTCCTTCAGGGTGGTGGCTACCCCGCCACGGGTAGGGTCACGCAGCACCCTGATGCCTGATCCTGCCTGTTCCAGCATCTGCTGTACCAGTCCCCAAAGCGGGGCGGAATCGCTGCAAAGCCCGGAAACCGGGAGGTTTTCACGGGCCGCCATGACGGCAATACCGTGGTCACCCATACTGCCGGACAGGATGATCCGGTCACCGGGTCTGGCGTTGGCCCCGTGAATTGCCAGATCATGTTCCAGTACCCCCACCCCGGAGGTGGTGATAAAGATCCGGTCCGCCTTGCCTCGCGGCACCACCTTGGTGTCGCCGGTTACAATCCGCACCCCTGCAGTATCTGCTGCCTGACGCATATCTGTCAGAATATCGGCCAGCTGAAGGCGGCTGAACCCCTCTTCGATGATCAGGGCACAGGAGAGCCACAGCGGGCGGGCCCCCATCATGGCCAGGTCGTTGACCGTACCATGTACCGCCAGTGAGCCGATCGTCCCGCCGGGAAAGACCGGAGGGTCCACCACATAGCCGTCAGTGGTAAAAGCCAGACGGGAATCACCCGCTGCCAGCAGGGCTGCGTCATTCTGCTCGCCAGGCCCATGGCCGGAAAGGGTTGCAACGATCAGGTCGTCCAGCAGGCGGTGTGAAAGGGTCCCGCCACTGCCGTGTCCCAACAGAATTAGGTCATCGTGCATCGGTATCTGCCTCCCTGGATACGAGGACAAAAGGTAGCACCAATCCACCGGCTTGTCACGATGGAACGTTTTATGTTTTCAAGCGTTCCGCCTTCGTGGTAAAAAGTGCAATTCAAATCTGCACGAAGGAGTTGCGCAATGTCTGAATATTGCCCGATGACCACCCTGCCCCCGGCGGCAGGTTACAAGGCCGGCGATGTGCTGGTACTGATCGGCGAACTGTTCGGCCGCGGCTATGCCAACGGCCTGATTGAAGAAGCCAACCGGCTGGGAATGACCGTGATCGGCACCACGGTAGGACGCCGGGACAGCGACGGCACCCTGCGCCCTCTGACGGCTCAAGAACTGACAGAAGCCGAGGCCCTGCTGGGAGGGAGCATCATCAACATCCCGCTGGAAGCCGGCTTTGACATGGAGACCCCGAACGGTGCAGCCTCGATTGCCGAGCGCCTGAAGAAGGCCAAGCCGGATGAGTGGGAGAAAATCAGCTTTGAGCCGGGCTTCATCGAGCAGGCCTGCGCCGCCGGCCGGAGCCGTTTCTGTGACAATCTCAAGCTGGTGCTGGCCGAACTTGAGCAGAGAGTACCTGCCTCGTCCAATATTGTACTGGCCCACACCATGGCCGGCGGCATCCCCCGCGCCCGTTTTTTCATGCCGCTGCTCAACCGTGTCTTCAAAGGCAGCGGCGACAAGTACCTTGCCTCGGAACCGTTCTGGAACAGCGCCATCGGCCGACTCTGCGATACCAGCTTCAATGAAGTCACCGCCGACACCTTCAGCTACCTGATTGAACTCTCGGCACCACTTCGGCAGCGGGCAGCAGCGTCAGGCAGCAGGATTGCCTGTACCGCCTACGGTTATCACGGCACCGCCGTCCTGATAAACGGCCGGTATCAGTGGCAGTCCTACACCCCCTACCTGCAGGGTTTTGCCAAGATGCGGCTGGAGGATCATGCCGCTGCCGCCCGGGCACAGGGAATCAACGCAACGGTCTTCAACTGCCCCGAGATCCTGACCAACTCAAGCGCCCTCTTTCTGGGAGTCGAGCTGTCACTCTATCCGCTGCTTACCTCAGTCCGGCAGGCTGCACCAACAGCAGCAGCTGCCCTGACCGGACGTTGCAGTGATCTGCTGGCCGATGGTCAGAGCATTGAAGGGATGCTGTCTGCTGCACAAGAGTATCTGACATCCCCCCTGATCAATGATGCATTGACGTTTGAGGGCTGGCCCCAGCACTCCGCCAAAGAGCAGATGGAACTGATGCTGACCACCTCGGCCCGGCTGATGGAGATGCACCGCGACCAGAAGCAGCTGGTCTGTGCAGAACTATCGCGGCTGGTCTTCCGTGCCACGGGCCGCCTGATGCTGCAGGCATCCTGGAGCTGCAGCGAACCGGCACTCTGGCTGAACCACGACACCATCGCCACCCTGGTTACAGACCCATCCGGCGCTGATCTGCTGGATTAACCGACCTCAATCAAGGACCAACCATGAAACTGATCAGATACGGATTACTGTCAGCCTGTTTCACCCTGCTGGTACTGCAGGGCTGTGCCGGCACCCCCAATACGGATGCTCCACCGACAGAGCTGTATGCGATGGGCGAATCGGCCTTTCAGAAAAGCCGCTATGAACGTGCAATCGAGTACTGGAAAAAGGTGCGCGAGGCATTCCCTGAGCCTGAGCTGGCAGCCAAGGCAGAAATCGGCATCGCCAACGCCTACTTTCTGAACAGCGATTATATTGAGGCTGGTGCCGCCTATGAGGATTTCCGCAAGCTGCATCCCAAGCACGATTTGGCCCAGTTTGCCCTGTATCGCCAGGGGCTTGCCAGCCACAACCTGATAACCGGCATCGATACCGACCAGACCCCCACCAAGAACGCCCTGGCCCTGTTTGAAAGCTTTATCAAACAGTACCCGAAATCCGAGTACGTCCCCAAGGTACAGGAAAAGATTACCGACTGCCGGGCCAAGCTGGCCCAGTATGAGATCTACGTCGGCCGGTTCTATTACCGGACCGATTACTACCTGGCTGCCATAGGCCGTTTTGAATGGGTCCTGGCAAACTACCCCGACTATATCGGTCATGACGAGACCCTGTTCTATCTCGGCAAATCAGCCATGGAAGTGCGGGATAAAGACAAGATGCAGTCGGCATTTACCCGCCTGATCCGCGAATATCCCAACAGCAGCTACCTGGGTGATGCCAGAAAGCTGCTGGCAAGCCACTCTTGAGTACGGAACTGCTCTGGATAGCAGGGGCCTACCTGCTGGGCTCCATCCCCACCGGGCTGCTGCTGGGAAGGCTCTACGGTATTGATGTCAGACAGGAAGGCAGCGGCAACATCGGTGCCACCAACCTCTACCGGACCGTGGGACGCAAGGTCGGGATCATCACCCTGGTCGGCGACTGCCTGAAGGGGATGCTGCCGGTACTGCTGGCCTGGCAACTGGGCATGGCCGAGCCGATGCAGGCATGGGTCGGACTGGCAGCCTTCTGCGGCCATGTCTTTTCCATCTTTCTGCTGTTTAAAGGCGGTAAGGGAGTTGCCACCGCCCTGGGGGTCTACCTTGCCCTGGCCCCACTGGCAGTTTTGGGGGCGCTGGCGGTATTCATCCTGCTGGTGCTGATCTGGCGCTATATCTCACTCGGCTCGATTGTTGCGGCAGCTGTCATGCCGGTCATGATCTGGTTCAGGCCCCATACCCTGCAACTGCTGATTGCTACAGCACTGATCTCCGCCATTGTCATCATCAAACACCATACCAACATCAGCCGTCTGATCGCCGGAACGGAGAGCAGGTTTAAGGCCTGAAGCCGTCCGGCTGTCCACAAAGGACCCTCACCTATGCGTACGTTAGCCGCCGGCCTGGCCGGGTTGTTCCTGATCCTGACCGTTTCCGGATGTGCATCAACCGTCCTTGTCTCTTCTCAGCGGGCTGCAGGGGCACCGGTCAAATCCTATGGTACTCTGCTGGTGGTCGGCCTGTCGGAATCAGCGGCAACCCGCCAGGTATTTGAGGAGATCTTTGCCGATGAACTGCGCAAACGGGGAGTCGGTGCGGTTTCCAGCTATACCTTGGCCGGTCTGAAAGGCAAGGCATCCCGGGCAGCGTTTGCAGAAGCACTGAAACAGGTCTCTGCTGACGGCATGCTTACCACCCGGTTTGTCGGGGTAAAAAAGAGAAAAGACACCAAGACCGGGTATGTCATGACTGACCGCGGCGTTGACATTGTTGATTACTACGATTACTACGGCTATTACGGTGATTACTGGGAAGGGGTTGAAAACTACGCGACCTTCGATTCCAAACCGGTTGATGAAATCCTCTCGTCGGTCACCACCCTGGAGACCTCCCTGTTTGATGCCGGAACCGGCAAGGTGGTCTGGACCGGAAAATCAGATGAGAACCACTCGGAAAAGCTGATCCAGTCCACCCGGGAACTTGCCGGACTGGTTCTGGACGCCCTTGCCGGCGAAGGGTTCATCAGATCAAAATAAACAGATCGGAGCAGTCCATGCGTATCATGCCGTTGTCCATTGCATTCTGCCTGCTTTCAGCCCTGCTGGCGCTGGGGGGCTGTTCTTCCGTGCAGGTACTGGAGAGCTGGCGCAGTTCGTCTGCCGCCGCTGCCGCCCCTCACAAGAAGCTGCTGGTCATCAACCTGAATCTGGATCAGAACGTCCGCAAGATGTACGAGGATATCGTTGCCGGTGAGATGAACGACAGCGGTATCGTCGCGCTTGCCGGCCACAAATACGTTACTCCGGTCGTGAACTACAAAAAGGACGACATCAGGCAGGCGGTCAGGCTGTCAGGATGTGACGCCGTGCTGACCATCAGGGGCGTGACCAGCGGCAATCAGCAGCTCAGCCAACAGGGCCAGGGGAACGTCCTGTACGGAGAAGGCCTGATCCCCTCCTCCTGGGATGACACGATGATTGCGACCCTGCAAACGAATCTTTTCCATGCCGAAACCGGTCAACTGGTCTGGTCTGCAACGGTCAAGGCATCGAATGACGACAATAAATTCATTGAAAGCCGTGATATGGGCGAACTGTTGATCAGACTGTTGCGGCGTGACGGGATGGTAAACCCGTAACCATCAATATCTGGTGCTGGAATAGCACATACAATTCTTTTTTACTCCGCCCTCCCCCTGACTGCGTCCAATTCTGTCACCTCCTCGGTGTATTCAGTTAATCACAACAAGTTAAAACATTTGGAGGAGACTATGAGCCCGAAACTGAAGCTCGATGTCTCAACAAATCAGATTATGCCGTTTGACGTCTGTGGCCCCCACATCAAAGTCGGCATTTTCTGGTATGTTGACGGTATGGTACTTGGTGAATCGGTTACGCTTGATGATGCCGAGCCTTATGGTGAAGCGCTCCAGCATGGAGGCCACCATGATTTCTGGCAACAGCTGAAAGCCTCCACACCTGCAGAATACAGCTTCAAATCTCACGCATACGATTTCTACCCACGCGGTCGGATGGTATGGTTTTTCCGGAAAAGAGTTGCCCGGTTATACCTTGACAAATGTCTGAATGAGGCTGAGCGAGCTTCTGTGCTGAGGTTTTTTGATGCTGCGG
>CAZOTC010000045.1:0-14995 GCA_964582605.1 uncultured Geobacter sp.
GCCGGTGGCGGCAACAGCGGCCAGCTCATCCAGCGGCATCTCCAGCACTGCGGCAGCTGCTGACAGAAAGCGGCCGGTCCCGGCAGCGCATTTGTCATTCATGCAGAAATCAATCACCCCGCCATCGGCGGCCACCCTGATCACCTTGGTGTCCTGCCCCCCCATGTCAAGCACGGTTCCGGTAGAGGGAAAGAGGTGGACCGCCCCGCGGGCATGGCAACTGATCTCGGTTACCTGCAGATCTCCGAAGGCGATCCGGAAGCGGCCGTAGCCGGTACCGGCAACGCAACGGACAGCATCCCCCCGTACCTCCGCGCCTGCCAGCAACCGCTCATAGACGGTACAGGCGGCAACATCGACAGCAAAGCCGGTGTCGATCAGCGCAGTTCCGGCAATCCGTGCCGCGGCATCCAGCAGCACCGCCTTGGTCTGGGTTGAGCCGACATCAATCCCGGCTGTGAAGGGGGGATCAAAACGGTTCATGGCGCACCGGCCTGCCTGCGCAGCTGCAGGGTTTCAAAAAAAGCATCAATCCGGTTCTGCATCTGGGCCGGGGAGATCAGGCGGCGATCCATCATGTCGGATTCAAGCAGCAGGGTCGGCACCGAAGAACGGGCCTGCAGCGCAAGCCGGGCATCGGTCAGACCGGTTGAAACGGTACGGCAGCTCTTGACCCCGTGGAAGACCACCCCGTCGGCTTTGCAGGCGGCCTGGGTCTCAAAGAGGCGGTCTCCGGCCAGAAACATGCTGTCCATCGCCTCACGGGTGGTCAACAGTAACCCTTCGGCAAAACTCTCCACCGGCCGTCCCGTATCGAACCGGTACTCCAGGTTTGCGCCGCCTGAGGCGAACTGCAGGTAGGTGGAACAGACAAACAGGCCGCCCCTGGTGCTGAACATCCTGATAAACCGGCTGTAGAGCGGGTAGCAGGGCAGCCCGGCAAACAGCAACCGGAAGGGGGCTTCAGCGGGTGGTTCCCGCAGGCAACGCTGCCTGATCTGCTGCAGCTCCTCCAGCGCGTTCGTGAAATAGCGTACCCCGGCCTCGCTTCCCCGATAGGCATTAAAGACCCCCAGATAGGCGCCCCCCTGCCGCACCGCATCAAAGCAGACCGGTCCCTGCCGGTTGATTGCCAGCATCTGCCGGAAGGCATCTCCCATCCGGTTGGTGCAGTCCAAGGCATGGCTGAGACGGTCAGGGTCAAGACGTCTGCCGGTAATCCGTTCACAGAGGCTGATCAGGCTGCGGACCTGCTCCGTCACATAAGCCAGGTCTGCGGCAAAGCCCGGATCACCGGGCCGTGATGGCCGGGCAGGATTGCGGGAACCGGGAATATCAAACACAAACAGCGGCATGTCGTAGAGCCGCTGCCAGATCTCGGCCCATTTGATGTAGGTATTGCAGGCCGTGCCGGCAATGGCCAGACAGGGGGCAGGCAGACGTTTATTCGGCAACCGGCGCCCCTGCAGGTGCATGCCGACATCAGCCTTCAAATAATTGCAGATGTCGGAGGGGTAGCCCTGCTCTTCGGCGTGCTGCAGCAGTCCCTGTGCAGTCCCGCTGATGGCGGTTTGCAGACAGTTGATCTCCGGCAGGAACAGCGGTATCTCAAAGGCTGCCAGCAGTTCGGCACAGCTTCCCATCACAAAGGCGTAGGCTGCCGTGCGCTGCTGTTGGGCAAGCAGGTCCAGCCGCTCTGACCACTCCTCCAGCAGCGAAGTTGCCTCAATCTTTGCCCGCACGGCCGGAAAGGTCACGGCTGCCCCCCGGCATAGAGGATGTTCTCGCTGAAGGTCTCCACCTGCAGCTCCACCAGCTCAAAGGAGGTCATGCCCTGTTCAAACTCGCAGACACAGCTGGGTATGCCGGCCGCAGTCAGGGCGGCAACTGCCGGAACCAGCTCATCCAGTCCCGGCTCGCACATCTTGGGCGCCGTAATCACCACCGCCTGGGCCCCCTGCTGTTTCACCTGCTGCAGCAGCAGGTCTGCCGTCTGCCTGTGGGGGTCGTGCTGCACCGGACTGCAGGACGAGCCGGTGCAGTAAGCATGGGCCAGGGCAGCCAGCGGATCACCCTCACTATCCGGATCATCGGTCAGCCAGCGCAGCCCGATCAGCAGGTCATCGCCAACCACGTAACAGGAACGGGCAATCGCCTCCAGCATCCCCAACGGCGGCTGTTCGCAAAAACAGCCGCACAGCAGCACCCTGATCTTATCCTGCTGAGTACCCTGCCGCTCCGCCAACAGGGGCAACACCCTTTCCAGTAACCGGTTATGCTCTTCGGGCGGCAGCAGGCTTCCTACGGCGGTCAGCAGATAGCATTCATCCAGCGCCAGCTTCCAGGGTTCACGGGATTTCAGGGCCTGCAGCGCACGCAGCAGGCTGCGATTACGGTTATAGATCCCGATTGAGCGCCGCACCGCCGCAAGGTCCAGCGCCCTGCCGGTCACCTCGCTCACCACGGCGGCAAAACCGGCATACTCCTGCTGCAGATAGCGTTCTGCAGCGGCAGAGGCGCTGTTTTGGGGCAGGTAGAGTGTCCGGCAGGGGATGCTGAAATTACGGGACCAGATGGCAGGCAGGTTACGGGCCGCATCGCAGATGGAGGGGACCATCAGCAGGTTCAGGTTAAGTTTCCCTTCATCTGCCAGATTAAAGACCTGCTTGACCACAGAACAGAGGTAGGAGCCGAAGTGGGCGCCACCCGCCCCGCTGCTAGCGGTGGCACAGCCCAGTTTCACCGCCAGCATCCCGGCCGCATCGGCAATCTCTTCAGGCAGGTAGACCTGAAAATGTCCCAGCACCGTGCCTCCCCGTTCCTGCCAGAGCCGCAGCGTGGGGAAGGTTGTATCGCAGAGCAGTTCCCGGCAGGCATCAAGGATCTGTTCCAGGGATGCGTCACCGGGCAGGCTCTGTCCGAAAAAAAGTGGGAGGTGCAGTTCCATGGGCGAGCCATAACACTCTTGTCCGCAAGGGTCAAACAGAAACCAGCCGCTTGCGCTTTCCTGTTCCTTTGGTATGATTCAAAACAACACAGATGTATCAAACCACAAAAGGAGAACACTATGGCCGCAACCGTCGAGAAAATGAAGGAACTGATGCTGCAGATCGGGATGGACAAGGAACTGGTGGCCGGGCTAGATCCTGCTGTGCCGTTGGCAGGACAAGGGGTTGATTCAGTGGACTGCCCCGCCTTTGCCGTGGAACTGGAAAAAGCGTATAACGTCAAAATTTCCGACAGCGATGCCCTTGCGATCAAGACCATCAACGACTTTGTTGACTATGTGAACCGTAACGCATGACCAGCCGGGAGCAGGCTTTCAAACGGCTGCGCGAAGACACCAGCCCCATGCCGGATGGCGAACCGTTCACGGTTGATTTCTATCAGCCGTCGGACGGGTATGGGGTGTCGCGCCTGATGTACGCAGTCTATGGCGATGGACACCCGATCGACACCTATTACATTCCGGAGGCCTTGACCGCAGCAAACCAGAGCGGCGAGGTCAAAAGTGTGGTGGCCCGCACCGCAGGAGGGCAGGTAGTCTGCCATGAGGCGTTCTACCGCAGTTCAGCCCCCAATCCGGCAATGTACGAAATCGGCATGGGGCTGACCCTGCCAAGCTATCGCGGCAGCCTTGCCTTTGCCCGCTGTTCCTCCCTGCTGCTCTCTCTGCTGGAAGAAGGCACCGTCAGCGCAGCGTTTGGCGAAGCGGTCTGTAACCACCTGATCACCCAGAAGGTGTCCCGACAGACCAACTTTGTTGAAACAGCACTTGAGATTGAGCTGATGCCTGCCGACACCTACGCCCATGAGCAGGCATCCCCGGGACGGGTCTCCTGCCTGATGGTCTTCCGGATCAGCAGTGACCGCCCCCGCCCCCTCTGCATCCCCGACTGCTATAGCAAGCAGCTCAGGTTCATGATGGAGGGACTCAACCTGGAGCGGCAGCCCCTGCAACCGTCTGATCAGCCGTTACCGACGACAAGCCTGCTGCAGATTGAGCGGTTCAGTTCAGCCGGGGTCTGCCGGTGCTGCGTCAGCGAGGCAGGGTCGGACCTTGCAGATCGTCTTGCCGCACTGGAGCAAGAACTGCGTGCTGCAGGCTATGTTGTGCTGCAGTGCTTCGTACCCCTTGGCACCCCAGCGGCATCAGCAACGGTTGCAACCCTGCGCTCGGCCGGTTTTTTTCTGGGTGGTTTCCTGCCGGTCTGGTTCGGCGATGACGGCCTGTTGCTGCAAAAACTGTTTGTTACGCCCTGTTTTGACGACATCAAGCTGTATTCTGAGCGTGCCCGCACTATCCTTGAGCTGGTGAGGGCCGACTGGCAACGCAGCAGCGAAGGATAACAGCATGGAACTACGCATAGAACTCATACCGGCCCGGATGCCGATGGCGGTCAGCTTTGTTGAAACCGCTGCAAAAACAGCCGGACTGGGATCAGCAGACATTGACAAGCTGGCACTGAGCGTCGAAGAGCTGTTCATGGCGCTCTGCAGCAGTCTGCCGGATGCGGAGATCGTCCTGCGCTGCAGGGACCGGCGCCATGCCGTAGACCTGCTGCTGCAGATCCCCCAACCCCCTCCTGATCTGCGGATATTCAACATTACAGCGCGCCCCGATCATGACACGGAGGAGGGTCTTGCAGAGATGGGCCTCTATCTGGCCTCGCGAGTCTGCGACCAGTTCGGTGTCCGGCAACTGTCCCTGGGCGGCTGGGAGATCATGGTACGTAAGGAGCGCACCTACCCTCCCCCTCTATCGCCTGCTCCGTCCCCTGTACTGCAGGACACTGATCTGCAGCTGACCTCAACGCCATCGGCAGATGCCGTCAAACAGCTTTCACTGCTGATTGCCGCCTGCTACGCCCCCTGCCAGTTTCCTGAAGAGTTTACACCGTCCGGACGGCTGCTGGACAAGCTGGCCAGTGGCGATTACGGCGTTGTTGCAGCCCTTGATACAGAGGGGCAGCTGGGCGGCGGCCTGATCTGGCGGACCGGCAACGGGCGGATCGTGGAGTGCTTCGGCCCGTACCTGAACCTGACAGAAGGGCAGGAGCAGCTGGCTGCGCAGCTCTGTGAAAGCACGGTTACCCATTTTGGCCGCAGTGAGCAGCTCGGGCTGGTGCTGTATGCCCCCCAGCAGCCCCCGCCAACAGCCGGTTTTGAAGCGGCGGGCAGCCTGGCAACGCCTGACGGCACAATATGGGCGGGATACTGCATGCTGTCCGAGGAGTTCGGCAGCAGGGCCTCAGTACCAACGGGGCTGCTTCCTTTCTACACGGCCTGGTGCAGCGCTATGGCGCTGACCAGAACCGTCAGCAGCTACCGTGACGAGGGAGAAACCGGCGACGGCCTGACCCTGTTTGCCACCCGTCTGGATCGCACCAACGGCATGGCCCGGCTGACACCGCTGCTGGTGGGACGCGATGCCGGAACTGTTCTGGCAGAGCACCTGCAGCTCTTTGAACAGGAAGGATTCAGGGTGGTCTACTGCAGCATTGACACCGGTCGGCCCTTTGATGCCCTGCTGACACCATACCTGCTGCAGAGCGGCTTCACCCCCTGCATGCTGGTGCCGTGGGGCGGTTCCGGTGACCTGATCCAGCTACACCGGACCTGCAGGAGCAACGGATGAGCTCCTGCAACCTTGCCCATCTGGTGCCGCAGCATGTACGGCAGTTTGAGGCCTATCTCCCCTCTCCCCCTGATGACGAACTGAAGCGGCTCTATGGTGTTGAACGGCTGATCCGACTGAATAACAACGAAAACCCTCTGGGTCCGCCCACCGGGGCGGTACAGTTCTTCAACACACTCAATCCGGCAACCGTGGCCTGCTACCCCAGCGGTGACTGTCGCCGACTTCGGGAAAAACTGGCCGACGGACTGGGGCTCACACCGGATCAACTGATATTCGGCAATGGCGCAAACGAGGCTATCGCCTTTGTGATCAAGGCGTTCTGCGAGCAGGGTGACAACATCGTCACAGCTGACCGCACCTTTGCGGTCTATGAATGGATCGCCCGCTTCTCAGGTATTGAGGCACGTCTGGCACCGCTGGACGACTTCGGTTTTGATGAGGCAGGGCTGCTGTCACGCATTGACCGGCGCACCAAGCTGATCTTTATCTGCAATCCCAACAACCCGACCGGCAGCTGGTGGAGCAGAGAACGGCTGACCCGCTTTCTGCAACAGGTGGGACCGCAACATATTGTCGTACTGGACGAAGCCTACTTTGAATTTATGACCAGCCCCGACTACCCGGACGGCATCTCCCTGCTGGCTCAGTTTCCCAATCTGGTGGTCTTTCGCACCTTTTCAAAGATGTACGGACTGGCAGGGCTGCGGATCGGCTATCTGGCTGCATCCGAAGAGCTGACAGCGGTGATACGCAAGACCGCCATCGTCTACTCCGTCAACACGATTGCCCAGTCGGCAGCCCTGGCTGCCTATGGAGACCAGGGATTCATCGATGCCACCCGCCGCATGGTGCATGAAGGCCGGACGCAGCTGGCCGACTGCTGCAAAAAACTGAACCTGCCGATCCTGCAGAGTGACTGCAATTTTGCCATGGTCAAGCTGCCGTTCAGCGACACCCTGGCCCACAGATTGTTGATGCAGCAGGGGATCATGGTACGCACCATGACCCCCTTCCGCTTTCCCGGCTGGATCCGGATCAGCATCTCAACCAACAGTGATATGCAGGCCTGCTGTGATGCGCTGTCGCGCCTGATCCACTCCCGAACCGACCGGAGCCTGCTGGCAAAGACCTATGGGGTGAGCGCTTCCTGACCTTTTACGGCTGTTTCCTGGCCTGACCGTCGTACCGGTAGACCCCCTGCCCGCTCTTTCTCCCCAGCCGTCCTTCGGCAACGTACCTCTTCAGCAGGGCAGAGGGGGCATACTTATGGCTGTCAAGTCCTGCTGCCATGGTCTCCATGGCGGCAAGGCAGACATCCAGCCCGATCAGATCGGCCAGTGCCAGCGGCCCCATCGGGAAATTGGCGCCCAGCTTCATGGCGGTATCTATCTCCTCTGCAGTGGCCACTCCCTCTTCAAGCATCTCAAAGGCCTCATTGACCAGGGTGCAGAGCAGACGGCTGGTAATGAAACCGGGGCGGTCCTTGCTGACCACAAAGGTCTTGCCCAACGCTGCGGTCATCTCTTTGGCAAAAGCGATGGTTTCAGCCGAGGTTTTATCCCCGGCCACCAGTTCAACCAGCTCCATCAACGGCACCGGATTCATGAAATGCATGCCGACAAACCGGTCAGGCCTGCCGGAAGCAGCTCCAAGTGCTGTTATTGAAAGGCTGGTGGTGGTGGTGGCAAGGATGGCCTGGTCCGTCAGCACTGTTCCCAGTTGCTTCAGCAGCTCTGTCTTTACCGCCAGCTGCTCGGCAACCGCTTCCACCACCAGACCGCAACCGGTAAGTGACGCAAGATCACGGCAGGGGATGATACGGGCAAGTACCACTGACGGTTCTTCTGCAACCAGCCCTTTTCCGTGCAGTTTTTCCAGACTGGCCCTGATGGTTGCAAACATCTCCTCAACCGCTTCGGAACGCCGGGTATGGATCATAACCGTGAAGCCTGCTGTGGCTGCTGCCTGCGCAATACCTCCACCCATAATCCCGGCGCCGATTACGCCGACCACTGTTGTTGCCTTGTCCATTTTCGTGCCTCCGGTAGCTTGCAATTTCAACATGCTGCTGTATGCTCAATCTGTTCTCATTATCGGGAAACCATGTCAGGAGCAACCATGGACTACTCACTGAAAAACATCCGTATCGCCGGTACCGGCTCTGCTGTACCGGACAAGATCGTCACCAATCAGGACATCATCGACAGCGGTGTTGATACCGACGACACCTGGATCAGGGAGACGCTGGGGATCAGGGAGCGACGGGTTGCCGTCAATGAGTCGGCCTCTGATCTGGCAGCCCGCGCCGGGCTTGCTGCCCTTGAAAATGCAGGCATTGACAAGGAAGAGGTCAGCCTGATCGTACTGGCCACCTACACCCCTGACCGCAAGGCCCCTTCCACCGCCTGTCTTGCCAAGCACAAGATGGGGATCAGCAACCTCTGCCCGGCCTTTGATATCGTGGCGATCTGTTCCGGCTTCATGTACAGCCTGGCCATTGCCGCCAACATGATCCGCTCCGGCGCCCATACCAACGCCCTGGTAATTGCATCCGATGTCACGTCATCCCTGATTGACTGGAAGCGTCGCGACTGTGTCTTCTTCGGAGACGGAGCCGGGGCAGTGCTGCTGACCGCCAGTGATTACGAAAACAGCCTGTTTGAAGCACGGATCTTCTCGGACACCAACTTTACCGACGGCTTCACGGTCTACGAAGGAGACAACTCCTTTACCATGGACGGCGGCTCGGTCTACGAGGCTGCCACCTCAGTACTGCCCGGCTCGATTGTTTCGGTGCTGATGCGCTGCGGACTGTCTGAGGAGGACATTACCTGGGTCGTACCCCATCAGCCGGCCATCAGGGCCTTGAAAAAGATGGCCGAGCGGCTTGGCATCCCGTTTGAAAAGGTCTGCCACAATATGGAGCGCTACGCCAACACCTGCGGCGCCACGATTCCGCTGCTGCTTGACGAGTTGAACCGCGAAGGCAAACTGAAGAAAGACGACCTGATCGCCTTTGCCGGGGTTGGAGCCGGGTGGACCTTCGGGGCGGCACTGTACCGCTGGCACTGATGACTGCTTCATTCCTTAGGGTCAGCCGGACAAGGCCTCCAGAGCCGCATCCCTGGAGTCATACAGATTCATGAAGGTTGAAAATCCGGCCATTTTGAACAGATCCTGCACTGCCTGAATCACATTACACAGGGCCACCCGGCCG
Organism: uncultured Geobacter sp.; assembly: GCA_964582605.1. GTDB lineage: Bacteria > Desulfobacterota > Desulfuromonadia > Geobacterales > Pseudopelobacteraceae > Trichlorobacter. The sequence goes on from CAZOTC010000045.1 coordinate 8,859, forward strand.
CCTTTTTCTTCAGCACGCTTGTGCAGTTTCAGGATGCTGCGCAGACCGGCGCTGGTGATGTAGGGCACATTCTGCATATCCAGCAGGTACCCCGTGGTTTCCGGTGTTTCATGCGCGTCCAGTCGGCTATCAAACAGAGGGGCAGCCACAGAATCAAACCGCCCTGACAGGGTTATCAAGCAGATTCCATCGTGATAGTTGATTGATTGTTCCATGGTTTATCTCTCCTGATACGGTTGTCAGATCAGCGTAGTACATATTTTTGCAGACAGTTGAAATTCAGGGATGTTTCAGACGCGCTGTTCCAGAACGATCAGGACACCTGGACCACCCGCTTCCAATCTGAACGGATAACCTCAAGCAGACGGTTCGCACGATCTGATGCCAGCACGATGTCATCAAAATCAGGCGGACAGAGCAGCTTCTGCATCAGCAGTCCGTCACCATCGAACCAGCGCGGCAAAGCGCCACCGAAGAAATGGCCTGATTCACGCAGTACTTCCACGGCCGTGCCCACACAGGGTTCGGCCAGATTCAGCCAGACCTGAAAAACCACCGCTTTTCTGGATGTCGCCTCTGATTCAAGGGCAACAACTCTCTCGCAAAGGTCATCGCCGGCTTCATGGACAACAATTCTGGCTACCTGCGCAAAATCAAAGATCGTCATCTCTGCCCTGGTTGCCCTGCCTTGCTGCAGTGCTCCGAAAGCCGGCACCAGTTCACGGGCATCGTCCAGCCCATCGTAAATCTCACGCAGCACCGCATCATAGGCGGCCGGCAGGTAAATCCGGTGCGGCTTGGGGCTGCAGCAGCGGAAGCTGTTGAGGGTGGCCACCCGGCCGGCGGCGCTCTGCTCCTTGTGGTAGGCCTCGGCCGGCATCAGGGCCACCTCCAGAGCGGTTTCCCGATAGCCGCAGCGCAATACGGCCTGCTGCATATGGGTGTGATTGCAGACCGCCTCGCCGAAGACCTCTTCAATCTGCGGTGTCTTTGGCAGGAATTCGTCGTGCAGGAAGGCAGCCAGCCTGCTGAATACGCCGGCTGAACGGTACTGTTTGAGCACCAGCCCCACCCCCCATTCATACAGGGCCGGATAGGGAGCGGAACGGTAGAGGTGCTGGGCGCCGATCACCTCGCCATCCGGCAGCCGGGCCACCAGCGAGTAGTAGCTGCCGTTGGCATTGGCGCTGATGATCGCCTGGGGATCATAGAAGAGCCGGATCGGGTAGCCGTCGCCATAGACCGCCTGAAACAGCCTGACGATCCCTTCGGCATCCTCCGGCCTGAAGAAGTCAGTGACAAAATCCGTTCCCGCCTGCAGTTGCGCCTGCTTCTCATCCATACCTATCCACCCCTCCCGGTTTGGTTGTTATTTCAGCAGTATGCCGGAGATGACCAGCTTCTGTATCTCGTTGGTCCCCTCGTAAATCTGGGTGTACTTGGCATCGCGGAACATCCGCTCCACCGGATGGTCGCGCAGCAGCCCCTGTCCACCCAGTATCTGCACCGCCTCGGTGGTCACCATCATCGCCGTGTCTGAAGCGAACAGCTTGGCCATGGCGGCTTCTTTCGTGTAGGGGCGGCCGGCATCCTTCAGCCAGGCCGCATGCAGGGTCATCCAGCGGGCCGCCTCGATCTGTGTTGCCATGGACGCCAGTTTGAAGGCCACCGCCTGCTGCCGGCAGATCGGTTGGCCGAACTGCACCCGCTCCTTTGAGTAGGCCAGGGCGTATTCGTAGGCCCCGGTGGCGATCCCCACTGCCTGTGCCGCAATGCCGACCCGGCCGCCGTCCAGGGTGCTCATGGCGATCTTGAATCCCTCTCCCTCCCTGCCCAGCAGGCTTTCGCGGGGAATCCGGCAGTTTTCAAAGACCATGGTGCGCTGTACCGTGGCCCGCATTCCCAGCTTCTCCTCCTGCTTGGTAAAGGTGAAACCGGGGGTGTCCTTTTCAACGATAAAGGCGCTGATCCCCTTGACGCCCCTGGTTTTGTCGGTCATGGCAAAGACGACATAGGTGTCGGCAAAACCGGCATTGGTGCAGAAGCATTTCTCGCCGTTCAGCAGGTACCCGTCGCCATCAGGCACGGCAGTGGTGGTCTGCCCTGCGGCATCACTGCCGGCCCCCGGCTCGGTCAGGGAGAGGGCGCCGAGCTTTTTGCCCTGAAACAGCGGTACACAATACCTCCGGCGCTGCTCCTCCGTGCCGTAGGTGTAGATCGGCCAGCCGGAAAGCGACACCGCTACAGAAAACGTCAACCCGGTGGAGGCGCAGGCCTTGTTCAGCTCGATGAGGGCCAGGATATAGGAGATGAAATCAGCCCCGGCACCGCCGTATTCCACGGGGTAGGCAAGGCCCATCAACCCCTTGGGCCCGAAGGACTCCCTGAACAGTCGGTTAATCGGCTCAAAGCTCTCCCCCAGGTCCCATGCCTTTGCGTGCGGGGCCACCTCCTGCTCGGCAAGCTGCCGGAACAGCTGCTGCACCCTCAGCTGTTCGGCCGTAAGTGAGAAGTCCATAGTTCCTCCCTTCATGGGTGTATCAGGTACTGGTAGCCGTCCTTTGCAGGGCGAGCCTGCAGGATATCCTTTCAGCCAGTCAACAGTAAAGCGGTTCCCCAATCATCGCAAACTATTTTTGCGTCAGCTTGAACCATGGCTGATGCTTCGGCACCACGCCCGGTCATGGGGCTCTGAAATATTCAGTAACACCTTGACATTCGATATGTTGCAGGCTAGTAACCCCTGTATTGAGCTATAGTGAACATCCTTTCAATCGAAACGGCTGACCGGCACAGGTGGGAAGAAGAAGCGGGCAGAGGCCGACCTTCAGCCATGTTGGATTTGGCGGACTGCCGAACAGTGAGGTGACCAGATGTCGATAGTGCCTTACAGAGAGACCCAACCTCTCCAATTCGTCCCGTTCCAGCCTGCCGATGCCGAACAAGTGGTGCGCCTGTTTGTTGAGGTCTATGGCGATGCCTACCCGATCAAAAAAGTATATGACCCGCAGCAACTTATTCAGGCCGCTCAGAGCGAAAGCTACATCCCCTTTGTTGCACGTGGCGCCGAAGGACAGGTCGTTGCCTACGGAGCCCTCTGCAGATCGGCACCGTTCAAGGGCATCTACGAGCTGGTACAGGGCATAGTCTCATCTGATTTTCGGGGCGGCGGGATCGGGCGGACCATGTTTGAGTATGTAGAGCGGCTGCTGACCACTCTACCCGGTGCAGAGACCTATTTTGGCGAAGCGGTCTGCAACCACCTGCATACGCAAAAGGCCTGCGCTCATATCAAAAGTATCGATACCGGCCTGGAATTGGACCTGATGCCGGGGGCGGTCTATGCCAACGACACGCCGGACACCGGCCGGATAGCAGTGCTCGATTCATTCCGCAGTTTTGTTTCCAAACCACACCAGGTCTATCTGCCGGAACGGTACGAAGCGATTATCCGCTACCTGTACGACGGCTTTGACGACCAACGTACCCTGGCAGTATCCACAGAACAGACGCCGGCTGGACAACAGACCACACTGTCGGTCAGAAGACACGAAGAGATCCGGCTGGTCAGGCTGGCGGTAACGGATGTGGGAAGGGATCTTGATCAACTGCTGGATGAGCAACTGGAGGAGGAAGCACGGCAGGGAACACAGGTGATGCAGCTCTGGCTGAAAAGCAGCCTGCCCTGGATAGGCGAGACAACAGAACTGGTGCGGAAGCGGGGCTTCTGCTTCGGCGGTATCTTCCCGCGCTGGTTCGATGATGACGGTATCATGCTGCAAAAGATTGCCGGAAGGCCGAACTGGGAGGGTATTCACCTGCACTCGGAGCGGGCGCAGAAAATCCGCGATGCCGTGTATGCTGACTGGCTCAGCACCAGTCAGCAGGAGAAAACAACGTAATCATCGACCGCTGAACACCGGTTTCCGCTTCTCAAGAAAGGCACGCATCCCTTCCTTCTGATCAGCGGTCGCAAAGCTGAGGGCAAACAGGTCAGCCTCATACCGGCAGGCATAGGGCAGGTCCATCTCCATCCCGTTCTGTACCGCCTCCTTACAGAACTTCATGGCAACCGCACTTTTGGCTGCCAGCTTCAGGGCCAGCTCACGCACCACAGACTGCAGTTCATCAGCAGGCACCACTTTGTTCACCAACCCTATCCGCCAGGCTTCCTGAGCATCAATCATCTCACCGGTCAGGATCATCTCCAGCGCCCGCCCTTTACCTACCAGGCGGGGTAGACGCTGCGAACCACCGAACCCGGGCAGGGTACCGATGACGATCTCCGGCTGGCCGAAGCGGGCCGTCTCTGCAGCGATACGGATATCGCAGCTCATGGCCAGTTCACAGCCCCCACCGAGGGCATAGCCGTTTACTGCCGCAATAACCGGTTTAGGGCTCTGTTCGATGGCGGTACAGACCCCTTGTGCCAACAGCGCCAGATCACGGGCACCGCAGGGATCAAGCCCCACCAGCATCGAGATGTCACCACCGGCAATGAACGCCTTGCTGCCCGTACCGGTGATGACCACAACCCGTATATCCGGCGCATTGATCTGGATCTGCACAGCATCTGCCAGTTCCTGCAGGGTGGTCAGGGTCATAGCGTTCATTGCCTGGGGACGATTGACCGTTATCGTGGCAATACCCTCGCTGATCTCAATCAGCAAATCCTGATAGTGCATGGTTCACTCCTTAATCCTAAAAATACATTGAATCACCGTTGGCCTGTTTCATTCAACATATCAAACAGCTTCAGGCCATCCTGATGGTACTTCTCGGCAAACGCTTCGTCATCAAACGCCTTTGACTGCAGCTCAAATGCCTCGTCATGGTAGCCCAGATCGGAAAGGATGGTGGATTTTGCCAGCCACAGCTCCCTGTCATGGGGAGCGAGTGCAATGGCCCGGTCCATCGCCGCCAGCGCCTCTTCAAACCGCTTCAGCTGCTGCAATGTCCAGGCATGGCGCTTGTGGGCCTTTACCATGCCGGGGAATGCAGCAACAAGCGCCTCTGCTGCTGCAAGGGCAGCATCCCATCGTTCAAGAATGCCTAACAACCTGACCCTTTCTTCAAGGCTACGCTCATTTTGGGGAGAGACCTTTAAAATCTCCTCATGGCAGGCCAACGCTTCCTCATTCCGGTAGAGGCTCCCCAGGGCCAACGCCTTGTTCTCAAGGAACATCGAAAAATCTGGATACAGCTCATGGGCCTTCTGGAAGCATTCCAGGGCCGCTTCAAACTTACCGATGCCGGAAAGCGAGCTGCCGTAGTTATTCCAGATTTCGTAGCTGAACGGATCTGACTCAACCGCAGCCTGAAAGCATTTCAGGCAACTTTCGACATCACGGTTCTGCCAGTGCTGGAAGGCAAACTCCTGAAGCTGCATGGCGGTCTGCGGCTCCAGTTTGGCGTTGTGCTGCAGTTCCCAGCGCATCCGCATCGCCTCGATCGCCTTCTGAGGCTCGCGGGGTTTCAGCCAATCAATGTGGTGTGTAATGGAATTAATGGCAGCCTCGGTCTGGCCCAGCTGCCGTTCTGCTTCGTACTTGAAAAGATAGTGCCGCCCGTTATCCGGCTCCAGCTGCAGCGCCTTGTTGGCGCTGACCAAGGCCTCCTGATAGCGGCCCAGCTTGTTGAGAAAAAACGAGCGCCGGGACCAGAGCGACGGTGAATCAAGGCAGTACGACAGGCCTTGATCCAGCAGATCCAACCCCAGCGGATACTTGTCCATCCGGCCAAGGGTAACCGCCTTGTGATCCCAGGCCCGGTAATCATCGGGGGTGAGCTTGATCGCCTTATCAAAACAGACCAGCGCCTGCTCAAACTGCTGCAGCATGGCATGTCCCACCCCTGCCTCACGCCAGGCCTCACTGTCCTTGGGGTTGGCCTCGGCTATCTTTTCATACATGGCCACTGCTCCGGCAGTATCTCCTCTACCGGCACAGACATCGGCTTGCACCTTCAGATATTCCGGATCACTCTCAATTGATGAAATCCGTTGCTCAACACGGGCCTTAAGTGACTCATCGACCGGATTACGTTCCAGCACCCGCTTGTACCATGAAACCGCCTTTGATCTGTTGCCTCTCTGATCTTCAGCAGCCGCAATCCTGTAGCAGGGCATCGGCTTCTTG
>CAZOTC010000046.1:0-14984 GCA_964582605.1 uncultured Geobacter sp.
CGACTTACCCATGATGAGACCATTGGATTAACCGGTGTATCACCAGGTCAGAACCTCCTGGCATTGCGCCTGAAAAGCATCGGCCAACAGGTGGCAACAAACCCTTGGGTTGCCTCCGTACGTGTTCAGCGATTCTTTCCGGGCACTATCGCGGTAAGCATCAAGGAACGCGAGGCTGTTGCCGTCATTAACATGGGTTTACTCTACTATCTTGATGCAGGCGGAGAGCCGTTTAAACCGCTCAGCCATGGCGACAGTCTTGATTTTCCGGTGGTAACCGGCATCAGCGAAGATGATCTGAATATGAACCCGGTATCAACCAAAGAAACCTTGAAAACAGCGTGCGATCTGCTTGCTTCGCTCAAGCAGTACGGCTCATTTATCCTTGCGGATGTATCTGAGATTCATTACGATAGGGGGCACGGATTTACCCTGTACACCACTGCAGGAGCACTGCCGATCAAGATCGGGACCGATGACTTTGACAGCAAGCTCCAGCGGTTTGCCCGCATCTATCAGAATTTAATGACACAACAGCCGGCGTTGCAGTACATTGATCTGGATTACAACGACCGGATCGTAGTCAAAAAGAGTTGATTTTCTTTCAACTCTTACAGGAGGGGAATAGCTATGTCCGCCAGAAGAGATAACCTGATCGTTGGACTTGATATCGGTACAACGAAGATTTGCGCCATTGTCGGCAACCTTACAGAAGAGGGGATCGAGATTGTCGGAATCGGCACAAGCCCCTCCAGCGGGCTGCGCAAGGGCGTGGTCATCAATATTGAAAGCACTGTTGCATCAATTAAAAAGGCGGTTGAAGAGGCTGAGCTGATGGCGGGCTGCGAAATCAAGTCGGTCTACGCCGGTATCGCCGGCGGCCATATCAAAGGCATCAACTCACAAGGAGTGATCGCCATCAAGAACCGTGAGGTATCCCAGGAGGATGTCAAACGCGTCATTGATGCCGCCAAGGCGATTGCCATCCCGATGGACCGTGAAGTGATCCATATCCTGCCCCAGGAATTCATCATTGATGAGCAGGACGGCATCCGTGAGCCGCTGGGCATGAGCGGCGTAAGACTGGAAGCTAAGGTGCACATCGTTACCGGCGCTGTGGCCAGTGCCCAGAATATTGTAAAATCCTGCAACCGGGCCGGCCTGGACGTAGCTGATATTGTACTTGAGCAACTGGCTTCGTCCGAGGCGGTCCTTTCCGCTGATGAAAAAGAGCTGGGTGTCTGCCTGGTTGATATAGGCGGCGGCACCACTGACATCGCCATTTTCGGCGATGGAGCCATTAAGTACACGTCGGTCCTCTCCCTCGGGGGCAACCACCTGACAAACGATATCGCTGTCGGCCTCCGTACACCTATGGCGGAGGCTGAAAAGATCAAACGCAACCACGGCTGCTGCCTGTCTGCCTTGGTGGGTAAAGACGAAAAAATAGAGGTCCCCAGTGTTGGCGGCCGCAAGCCTCGGGAGCTGTCTCGCAACGTACTCTGTGAGATTCTTGGTCCCCGTGTTGAGGAGCTGTTCACACTGGTCAACCGGGAAATCGTTAAATCCGGTCTGGAAGATTCTATTGCATCCGGGGTTGTAATTACCGGTGGATCAGCTATACTGGAAGGAATGCCGGAGTTGGCAGAGCAGATCTTTAATCTTCCAGTCCGGCGGGGCCTGCCGCAACGGATCGGCGGTCTGACTGATGTTGTAAATTCACCAGTTTACTCAACCGGTGTTGGACTAATCGTATACGGCAGCCGAAATCTTGGGCCGCGTGAATTTCCAACCACCAAATCGGAAGACAGCATCTTCCACACAACGACACGTAGGATGAAAAGCTGGTTCCGGGAATTTTTCTAGCCGATGCCAGGCAGCCATGCCGATATGCAGCAACAGTTGCCCTTATACATTAACCTGAACGAACACAAGGGGGAGCGGATGTTCGAATTTGATGAAACTATCGAGCAGAGCGCGGTTATTAAAGTCATTGGTGTAGGTGGTGGTGGCGGTAATGCCGTCAACACCATGGTAACAAGCGGCATGAGCAAGGTTGATTTCATCGTTGCCAACACAGATGCACAGGCTTTGCGCTCCTCAAAGGCTCCGGTCAAGGTCGCCTTGGGAGGACAATTGACCAAAGGACTTGGTGCAGGTGCGAATCCGAATGTCGGTCGCGATGCAGCCCTTGAAGATCGTGAAAAACTTGCCGAGCTGCTGAAAGGCGCCGACATGATTTTCATAGCAGCCGGCATGGGCGGTGGTACCGGTACCGGTGCGGCTCCGGTGATTGCCGAAGTGGCCCGTGAAGTCGGTGCGCTGACCGTAGGCATCGTGACCAAACCGTTCTCCCGTGAAGGCAAGCAGCGGATGGCCAAGGCAGATGAAGGCGTTAAGGCGCTCAAACAACATGTCGATTCGCTGATCATCATCCCCAATGATCGCCTGATCAGCATTGCCCCACGTTCTCTTGGCATCCTGGACGCGTTCAAACCTGCTGACGATGTGCTGCGCCAGGCGGTCCAGGGCATTTCAGACCTGATCACCACCTCAGGCTTCATCAACGTTGACTTTGCCGACGTCAAAGCGATTATGAGCGAACGTGGTATGGCCATGATGGGTATCGGTATCGCCAGCGGCGACAACCGGGCCAATGAGGCCGCCATCAAGGCGATATCCTCCCCGCTGCTCGAGGATATCGACGTATCCGGCGCACGCGGTGTACTGGTCAATATTACCGGCTCTTCCAGCATGACCATGGATGACTTTGATGCGGTCAACAAGACGGTGCATGAAAAAGTTCACGAAGACGCGAACATCATCATTGGTGTGGTAATTGACGAGGCAATGGAGGAAACCATCAAGGTAACCGCCATTGTTACAGGCTTCGGTGATCGCTTCGAAGCAACTTCCGGACATGGACGCAGCACCTTTACACCGCTCTCGATCATGCCGACCAAGCAACCAGGCACCTCAAGTATAGACACCCCCACCTTCATCAGAGACCGCCAAAAGTCGGATAGTCCGCGCCCTACCCGTCACGTCGGTTCGATCTCATTTGATGATGAAGATGCCTACGACATCCCAACGTTTCTGAGAAAATCAGTAGACTGACACCTGTCTCCAATAAAAGAAGGCCTCCCGACGGAGGCCTTCTTTTATTGGTTGCAGTCATGTGAATACATTACGACCCCTCCAACGTTGTTATTGATAAATTTAAAACTGAAATTAGTGAAATGCTGCAGATAGACAAAGAGATCGCTGGGGCTTTAATCACTGTCGTCATCTTTGGTGCTTTGAATTTTTCTGAAAAACGCGAAAAACCTGATGACTATGAGCATGAACAAAGTCTCTTGAGGTATATTTTTAGTAGATTTAAACCCGTCTTTGAATTGAAAAGCCAACAAGGCGAACATAATAGTATTGACCTGCCTCAGCATGTTATTGACTCAACAATTTCTGAAATTTTATATCCAGGGCTATCTGCGCCCTCATCCTGATCAATACAAATCATCCAGCCGCAAAAAGCAGGTTCTGAAGATGGTACTGGACCCAACCCTCTGGACCGAGATACCAGCGCTGTCCCGGCAGTGGGTAAAGCGGGCTAAGAAATCTGCCTGAAAGGCGAAATAATCATAAGGCAATCCGGAGGGTGTATGACTAAACTCTTTGAACTGCAGCATGAAAGTATCACGCTTGAATCCCTTTTCGAATCCATGCCGGTGGCCATGGCGCTGATCGATAGGGAGGGCAGGCATGTCGCCCTGAACCAGGCGCTTGCAAACTTCAGCGGGCTTGATGCGCACGATCTGGTTGGTAAAAAGGTTGAAGAACTAAGCAAGGAGAGTGGCGAAAACATCAAGCGCGATTTCCGGTTTTTTGACGCCGGGCAGGACGTACCGGATCATGAAGTTGAGATAGAGGGCAGGATTTATCTTGTTTCTGTCAAACCGGTGCGGGACAGCTCAGGCTATGCAATTGGCGAAATGGTTGCTCTGACGGATATCACCGGAAACAAACGGATTGAATGCGAATTGGCCGAGGCCAACCGGCAGCTGCAGTATCTGGCTTCGCATGACTCATTGACCGGGGTATTGAATGCCCGCACCTTTTACGAGGTGGGTGACCGGATGATGAGTGTTGCCCGCCGTGAAAACAAGCCGTTTTCGGTACTCTTTATTGATCTGGATCACTTCAAGAGGGTTAATGACACCTACGGCCATGATGCAGGCGATACGGTCTTAAAGGCGGTTTCTGCATGCATGAAACAAGGCAGCAGAGAGAGTGACGTTATCGGAAGGGTCGGCGGGGAAGAGTTCTCCATCTTTCTGCCGGAAACCGATCACGACGGGGCGCTGCTTGTTGCGGAAAAGCTGCGAATCAGGATCGAGGAATTGATGCCAACCATTGCAGGCAAGCTGCTCCAGGTTACCGCCAGCATCGGTGTGGCATCGAGCATGAAGCACCACAAATCAATTGCCGACATCCAGCGCGATGCCGACCACGCCATGTATCATGCCAAGAAGGAAGGCCGCAACCGCGTATCGTGTCTTGAATTGCCCTGCTACGTTGAACAGGCAATGGCAAACGAGAGTTGATCAGCACCTTATGAAATATCCGATAGCCATAGAACCGCCTGAAAACGACAATCAGGCTTATGGGGTGGCCGTCCCGGATCTGCCTGTTTGCTTCTCGGCAGGCGACACCCAGGCTGAGGCAATCGAGAACAGCAAGGAGGCCATTGCCCTTTGGATTGAAGCCGCCCTGGAGCTCGGCAAAGCAATCCCCGCACCCAGGACAGCCGCCGATCACGCCAGCGATCCGGACTATGCCGGATGGATATGGAAAGTGGTTGAGATGGAAGGCAGGCAGTAACATTAGCTAAACACTAAATGTAGTGGTGCGTTCAGTTTTCACCACATCATCTGCTTAATCATAAAAATATCTTCACTTTTAAGTTTACTTGCAACTACAATTTAGTTGCAAACAGCCAGACGGCTGGTATACAAGACCTGGGAGCAACCCATGTCAAAACAGAAAAAACTGCTTGCAAGATTGCTTAGCAAACCAAAAGATTTCAAGTGGTCTGAACTGACATCTCTTTTACAGGGGCTGGGGTTCGAATTGACTGATGATACCGCCAGTTCTGGACGCAAGTTTTATAATGCAGAAAAGAAACTAATAATAAATCTACACGAGCCGCACCCCAAAAAGACAATTCTTGTGTGTTACTTACCAGGAATCATAAGGAAATTAAAGGAAGGAGGCTTCATTGAATGAAAAAAGTATTTGAGCATAATGGATACCACGGTTCGGCAGAAATCAGCATGGAAGATGGCTGCCTGTTTGGAGAAATTTTGTTCATTAATGATCTTGTTCTTTATCAGGCTGACACTGTAGAAAATTTAGAGCATGAATTTAGGCTTGCAGTTGATGATTATATAAAAACCTGTAAAGAGGTTGGTAAGGAGCCGGACAAACCATTCAAAGGTTCATTTAATGTGAGGGTTTCTTCAGACTTACACAGGAAAGCCTCTGTGAATGCCGTCAAGGAAGACATCACACTAAACGAGTTGGTAGGAAAGGCTTTAGAGTATTATCTGGATAAACCGGACAGAGCTAACAACATCACTCACAACGATCACCATCACCACTACAGCAGCTCCGGATTACCTCCTGGCATTTTTGATACTACCTTTGGAAATATTGAAGAGGGTCAACAATGGCAAATCAGCCCATCGATATTGTCGCACTAATAAATCACAAAGTCGTCAGGCTTTATGCAGAAGACACCATATTTCCACACGAATCAAAAGGTGGGGTGGTCTCTATTGAAAGTACCCTAGAAATACCTGATGACATAAAAGAACTAAGGCCTAACGACAAATTTTCAATACTTCTAACTCTTGAATGCAGAGCCAGTGATGGAGTGAGTGAAAAGACTGCTTTTACAGCATCATGCAAAGTTGAAGGCACGTTTGTTGTAGTAAAATGTGCACATGAAGAAATCAATCCTGTTGCCAACTTTATATTCTGGAATACCGCCGCCAGTCAGTTAACACCACTGCTATCCAGTTATATTTCTGAGCAAATAACAAGAATGGGGTTCAAAAACATTCAAATCCCGCCCTTCATCCCTGTCGCTGCTCAAGAAGCAAACAAGACAGTTACAAAGACGCAACCTGCCAAAGCAAAGCAATCAAAAAAGCAAACCAACTAACGCTCAATTATCGCCATAAACTGCTGAGGCCGCCCCTAAGGACGGCCTCGTTACTCCTTCCACGCATGGCAGATGAGATGTATTCAGTATACAAACACTTTATATAACGCATGAATATATCAATGGTTACAGCAGCTAGTCTTGATTAATGTCGTGGGCATACATCATAGCAAGTTGCGCGCGGTTTTCAAGACACTGCGGACAGAGTTCTCCTGCATCTTGCCAGACCTCTTCCGCCAGCCAAGCACCTGCCTCATGAAAGACTGAGTTCACCTTTTCTGTTTCATCAAACTCTCCGCCGCAGATACTGCACTGTTTCATACACTCACCCCTATCATCTGCATTGCAGCACGATATTCAGCCTCAAGCCTGGTTCTATCAGTTATCTGTAAAACCTCCCAAGCCATTTCAGCATCCAGCGGCAATGTTGACGTAACAGCCAGGTCGGTATCGATACCACAGGCCTTCGCAGCCTTCTTCAGATTCAACCCCGTCGACATCTTCAGAAGCAATGGAGTTAACTCACGACCGCCACGAGACAGCAGCGTCTGCAGCACACAGCCTTGTAAGTCTTCTACCTTCAACCTGACATTGGCCAACGGGCGCAGTTTTTTTTCAAGCCAGGCAACCTTACGCCTCAGATCATCAACCGGGCACATACCTGTCCACTGAAGCGGAGTATTGGGTTTGGGTATAAACGGATTAACAGACAGGGTTATCTCACCTAGTCGTTTGTGACTGCGTGCCTTATCCACAACTCGCTCGCGTATCGAAGTCGTTAACTGCACCAACTCTTCCAGATCCTCATCCTTCTCACCCGGCAAACCGATGATAAAATACAGACGCAGATTAAGAATGCCGGCCGAAGCGACCGCTTCTGCTGCAGCTAGTATCTGGTCGGCAGTCAGATTTTTGCGGATCATGTCACGCATCCGCTGTGAGCCTCCCTCCGGTGCCAGTGAAACCGTACGATGGCCTGATGTTACAAGCAGATCCAGCAACCCTGATGTTAAGCGATCAACGCGCAGTGACGAGAGAGACGGTGAGCCGCCCTGCTCAACAATAAATCGGCAGAGTTCTTCGATCTGAGGGTGATCGGATACAGCCGCCCCTACCAGACCAATCGTTTTCCGGTGAAGCAAACCTTCCTGGATAGAGGCCTTCAACAGTTCAAGCGGCTGCTGCCGGAATGGTTGATACACAAATCCGGCCGCACAAAATCGGCAGCCCCGTGGACAGCCGCGACTTATTTCAATCAAAAACATGTTCCCGAACTCTGTTTCTTCAGTAAGCACCACTGAATGGGCGGGCGGTGCAGCTGAATGAGCGATCTGCCGTTGAATCGGATTTTTCTCCGGCTCGGCAGGCAGGTAAATTCCGGGTATGGTACCGACTGCCTGCAGCAACTGCTGCCGTGCCCCCTGATACTTCATCAGAAGTGACACAAGCGGCGGAACAACCGATTCACCCTCACCAATTGCAATTATCTCAAAAAAATCAGCCACCGGCTCAGGATTAATCAGGAAGGCCGCACCTCCTGCAATCACCAGAGGATCGGAATCAGTACGTGTGCTGCTCAGCTCGGGGATACGGGCAAGACGTAGTAGTTTGGGGATATTGACGAAATCCGGCTCGAAGGAAACAGAAAAGGCTAGCACATCAAAGTCTGTCAATGGCCGTTCATTTTCAAGAGAGACCAGCGTCTCACCAGACTTTTCATAGAGGTCCAGCTCTTCGCGGTCCGGCAGGAAGGCCCGTTCACAGACAATAGCAGGCTGATCATTGAACAGCTTGTAGACAGTCTGAAATCCCAGGCTGCTCATAGCTACCGGATACTGATTCGGATAGACCAGACAGACCGATAACGCACCGCCTCTACCTGCCGGTATGGCACCTGTCTCTGCAACTCGCCTACGGCGCAGAATCTGTTGTATCTGCCAGTTCACATACACACCATTCCAACTAAAAAGGCGCCGCATACAGTATGCGGCGCCGTGAAACTACAGTAACCGGAAACCCTTACTAGCCTTTTGCGATCGTCACGGTAAGACTTGCTGCAGACTTGGTCAGCAAGGAAGCAATACCACTGGCTGGGAAATGGGTCGGTGCAATGGCCAGACCGGCTGGAATACCATCACGCACCTGAACCGGAAGGGTTGCCGATGTTCCGGAAGCTGAAACGACAAGTCGGTCGCCATCCTTAACGGCCAGGCGGGAGGCATCGGCAGCGCCGATCCGTAGTACTGCCTCGGCAGCTACAGTTAAATTATTGGCGGACCAGCTGGTATAACTGCCGTTGTGGCGCAGGAACGGAGTGACCAGCAGAGTCATGGAACCTGCGGCATGGGCCTGCGGTGCGGCAAAGGCGAGTACCGGTGCAGCCAGTTTCTGCTTGGCCATCGGCTTGATCTCCTGCTGCAGGGCAGCCAGTGACGGAATAGCACCGCCAGTCAGACGAGCAAACAGATCGCCCAAGATCACCAGATCAGGCCGTGCCTCACCTGGGGCGTTAGCCGCAGCAGTGAAGCTTTGGGTGCGGTTGTCGGTAGTTGTAAAGGTACCGGCTTTTTCAGGCGCAGCTGCAGCCGGAAGCACTATGTTGGCCAGTTGGGCGGTTGCGGTAGGGAACAGATCCAGCACCACCAGACACTCCAGTTTTTGCAGGGCAACAGCAACTTTCCCGCTATGGGGCAGTTGCAGCAAATCAGATCCCATCACATACAGGCAACGGATTTGACCCTTCTCTATACCGTCAATTATCCCGAAGAGGTCTTTGCCACCGTTACCAGGCTGCACACCCATATCCAGCATCCCCTGGGTGTTGTTCTTCTCATCAATCGGATAGAGGTCTGCAGCGGTCAGGATAGCCAGGTTCAGCGCACCGGTAACGGCTGCGGCAGCATCAACACTACGGATGAACTCATAACCATAGATGACGGCAACCTGACCGTTGATGAAAGAGACCGCATCAGCAAATTCTGCTTCAGCCAGACCGGTTGCTGCCTGAATCTGATCAAATGATGTTGCAGCCACGGCCTGTTTGAAGCTGTCCAGACCTTCAGCAGCGGCGACCTTGCCCTGGTTGATGGCAGCCTTGGCCAGGCCAAGGGCAACAAAACCTTCAGAACCGGCCTTGTAACGCAGTGAGCTGTTGGCAAACCTGTCCAGCGAGGTGGGGCGAGCAGAGGCAATTACCAGCCTGGCATCATGCTTGGTGGCAGCCTTGATGGCGCGGTAGCCGAAACCTGCTGACTCGGCCTTCAGGTCAGAACCCAGTACGATGATACAACCGGCCTGTTCCAGGGCATCCATCGGCCTGGTGGCGCCGGTCATGCCGAACATCTTTTTCTGCAGCTCCTGAGCCTGGGCATAGCCAAGGCGGGCCTCTGAATCAAGGTTAACCGAGCCGATCGCCTGCGTGATCAGCTTGGCAAACAGAAAATTCTCTTCATTGGTCACGCGAGGTGAACCGATACCGGCCACGCTGGCCGCACCGTACTTGGTGATGATCTCTTTGGTGGCCGAGACAGCGGTAGAAAGGGCAGCATCCCAGCTCGTCGGCTTCTGGATACCATCAACACCTTTGACCAGCGGATTGGTCAGACGCTCGGCAGCATTGAAGGCACTGTAGCCAAAACGGCCATTGATGCAGAGGTTGCCGTTGTTATAAGTGCTGTCATCACTGGTGACACGGGCTACCTTGCCGTTCTGCACATGATACTCAATCTGGCAGCCGGAGGAGCAGAAGCCGCAGATGCCGTTCTTGACCTCAAAGGCCCAGGGACGACCGGCAAACTTGAACGGCTTGCTGATCAGGGTACCGGTGGGGCAGGCAGCGATACAGTTACCGCAGAAGTCGCAGTCGAGCGGCTTTCCGGAGACTGTTTCAACAACGGCTCGATCACCGCAGGACTGGGTTTCAATGGCGCCTACACCGGTGATCTCACGGCAGACTTTAACGCACTTTTCACAGAGGATACAGCGGTTGGGATCACTCTCCAGCAGGGACCAGTCATAGCGGATCGGCAGACGCTCAAGATCAGCTGAATACTCCTGCTTGGCAACCCCCAAACCATAGCAGGTATCCTGCAGATCACACTCGCCGGCAGCATCGCAGACAGGGCAGTCCAGCGGGTGATTGACCAGCATCAGCTCCATCGTCTTCTTACGAATCTTTTCAAGCTCCGGCGACTGGGTGGTAACTTTGATCCCTTCCTTGACCGGGGTGTTACAGGCGGTCATCGGACGGGCAACACCTTCTACATGTACGGCACAAACCCGGCAGGCGCCGGTGGTGGAGATCTTCTCCAGCCAGCAGAGTGTCGGGATCTTGATCCCCAGTTTCCGGGCCGCCTCAAGGATGGTAGCCCCGCCAGGGACCTGAACATCCTGTCCGTCAATGGTGAGGGTAATGGTTTTATTGGTATCGCAGCATTCAGTGTGTGCCATTGCTTGTTTCCTATGCCGGGTTTGAGTTTTGTATTCCTAGAGTGCAACCATGGCCATACGGTAACACCGCAGACATCTATCAGCTTCCGCTTGCGCCGTGGAATCGGCAAAACCAAGCTCAACCTCGTTGTAGTTCCCTTTGGCAGCCCGCTCCTTGCCATGCACCTCTCTCTGATTGGCACGGTCGGCCGAGTCAAGCCAGGCTACAGTTTCATTCTTGTCGTAAACGCCAAGATAAGTCAGCAGGTCTTCAAAGATCTCCTCTTCTGTCAGGTACGCCTTGCCTTCTTCCAGGTAACGCTTGATCACATTGGCCGCACGATGTGCATTACCAATGCAGGCAACGACCGTCAGAGGGCCTATCTCGGCATCACCGCCGGCAAAGACACCGTCACAGTCGGTGATCAGGGTACGGGAGAGCGGGTTGCCCATACTGTCATTCAGCGACTTGCCGGCTGCATCTTTCAGCGGCAGGTACTTGGTGACCACAGTATTCCACTTGGTGATGTCAATCCCCATATCCGGTGGAATAAAGCCGAGGTCAGGATCCTGGCCAATGGCCGGGATAACGGTGTCGCATTCAACCACAAACTCACTGCCCGGCACCGGTTCAGGACGACGACGACCGGATGCATCCGGCTCACCCATGGCCATCCGTACACACTCAACCCCGGTCACCTGTTCGTTGGCATCAACGATGATCTTGGTCGGCAACACCTGAAACTCAAACTTGACCCCTTCTTCATCTGCGCCATCCACTTCCCAGACATCAGCAGGCATCTCCTTGCGGGAACGGCGGTAGAGCAGCACCGACTCCTCTGCACCTTCGCGAAGCGCCACCCTGACACAGTCAATCGCAGTGTTGCCGCCGCCAACCACACAGACTTTCTTTCCCATGCCGGTAGGACGGCCCATGTAGGCCTCACGCAGAAAATCAATCCCTCCGGTCAGGAAGCCTTTGTAACCTTTATCCTCCCCCTCAACTCCCATCGGCTTGGAGCGGTGGGCTCCTGGAGCCAGGAACACAGCATCATGTTTAGCCTTAAGCTCCGGCAACGATATATCCTTGCCGACACGGCAGTTGTAGACAATCTCAACCCCCATGGACTGGATGATGTCGATATCACGCTGCAGGATATGACGCGGCATCCGGTAGGCAGGAATACCAACCGCAACCATACCGCCGCCAAACCCTTCCGGCAGTGCTTCATAAATGGTGCTGCGATAGCCCTGCAGGGCCAGATAGTAGGCAGCAGCCAGACCGGCAGGACCTGCGCCGACAATACCGACGGTCTTGTTCTTCATAACAGCGGTATTGGCAGGATGCTGCATCTTATGCATCCACTCATAGTCAGAAGCGGTACGCTTCAGCACCATGATATTGACTGAATCATCCACATTCTTACGACGGCAGGCAGCCTCACAAGGGTGCGGACAGACCCGGCCACAAACTGCAGGCATCGGCATGTTCTCACGAATGGTGGCAAGGGCATCGCTATACTGGTAGTTCTTTATTTCTTCAATATACTTGGGGATATCGATGTGAGCCGGACACTTGTCCATACAGGGGGCGGTAATCTTGTGCAGGTACTTCTCATTCTTAGGCTGGCGACTGCCATTACAAAGCGCCTCAAAATCTGCGCGGTAGTGGGTCACCGCATCCAGCACCGGCTTGGTTGCGCTGGGGCAGAGGGTGCATTTACAGTTTTGCAACAGGGCATTCAGGTCAGCCACCTGATCAAGATCATCCGGTTTGGCTTCACCTTTCAGCACCTTTTGCAGCAGGTCAGCCAGCACCTTGGTGCCCTTTTTACCGGGAGTACATTTACCGCAGCAGAACAGGGTCTGTACCCGCTGCATATACTCGGCAGCCATGGCAGGAACATCAACGTCCTTATCAAAGACAATCACGCCGTCCCAGCCCATCATGGCACGCAACGGCTGCTGCCCGTCAAAAGCCACCGGCAGACGATAGCTTGCTGCCACAGGCTCGCCACTTACTGTTCTGTTATCAACGACAGTTCCACCCCAACTTGAGAAAACCACCTGTGCCACAGCCACCTCCAGATTGAACCAAAACCTAATATTTTCGATACGTTAAGTAGTTATTTTGACAGACAAAAAGCCATCCGCAAATTGTATACAGTATGCCTGATTACCATAGACATTCCGCTGAAATCAAGGGAAAAAATATTTTAACCTTCAGACTGTCAGCGACTCCACACGGCAAAATTTATGCTACAGTACCAGACACTTTAGTAAAGGAGTCAACGATGCAGACCTACCACCCCTCATTCATAGCACTCTTCTCCATCAACATGGGCTACCGCCCTGACGAACGGATTCTGGTATTCAGCGACCTGATCCGCAGCAACGAAAGCATCTGCGAGGACGACCGCGACCGCCGCACCCGGCTGCATGCCACAGCCCGGGAACTGGCTGCTTTTGCGGCACAGCAGTACGGCAGCGCCTCCTTTGTGGATTTCCCCGCCACCCCGGCATCCGGTGCAGAACCGCCGCTGGCGCTCTGGTCTGCTGTATTCGGCAAGACCACCATCCAGCAGTTTGAGACCAGTGGTCTGATGGGGGCACTACTGGACAAAAGCATTTCCCCTGACGATCTGGAGCGGGCACGCGGCATCGTATCAGCCAACAAGCAAGCGGTGGCTGCTATCATCATCGCCCTGTCCAACAACTCCACCAGCCACACCAACTTCCGCAAACTGGCCTGCCACGCCGGGGCTCGCTTTGCCTCCCTGCCCCATTTTGATCCGGAGATGTTCGGCACCTCCATGACGGTAGACTGGCATGCCCTGGCAGACCGCACCAACCGCCTGGTGGAGGCGGTCAACCGGGCTGAATGGGTCTATGTTGAGTGTCCTAACGGCACGGTGATGCACATATGTAAAAAGGGACGCCATGCTGAGGGGGATGATGGCCTGCTGACCGCTGACGGCGCCTTTGGCAACCTTCCGGCAGGGGAAGCCTACCTGGCACCACTGGAAGGAGAGAGCCACGGCACCATGGTTATTGAATGGGGGCCGGCGGCCAAACTCCAGAACCCGCTGACCCTGACGATTGCGGACGGCAAGGTAGTGCGGATTGATGGTAATGACCCGCTACGGCAGCGGCTGGAGGCCAAGTTTGCTGAGAACCCCAACTGCCGCAACCTGGCAGAACTGGGTATCGGCACCAATGACAAGGCCAGCCGACCGGACAACGTGCTGGAGGCGGAGAAGATCCTCGGCACCATCCATCTGGCCCTGGGGGACAATACCGGCTTTGGCGGCACCGTGTCAGCACCGTTCCATGAAGACTACGTCTTTTATCAACCCACCGTCACCCTGGTTCTGCCGGATGGCAGCCGGGAAATAATTCTGGACAACGGGAGCCTGCAGTTATGACCCCCCCCCTGACCCTCGGTTTTTCCCCCTGCCCCAATGACACCTTTATGTTCTACCCGCTGGTGCATGGCCTGGTAGATACCGGCGGCATCAGTTTCAGTGAGCGACTGGAAGATGTGGAGACACTCAACAAGCTGGCCGTAAAAGGAATACTTGATGTAACCAAGGTCTCCTACGCCGCTCTGGGACATTTTCGCGAGCAGT
Organism: uncultured Geobacter sp.; assembly: GCA_964582605.1. Lineage (GTDB taxonomy): Bacteria > Desulfobacterota > Desulfuromonadia > Geobacterales > Pseudopelobacteraceae > Trichlorobacter. The sequence goes on from CAZOTC010000046.1 coordinate 14,281, forward strand.
ATGCCCTGCTTCGGGCCGGCAGTGCCCTGGGGCGGGGCTGCGGACCGTTGCTGGTGGCCAGGGAACAGCTTGATCCTGCTGAACTGCAGGGCAAGACCATTGCCATTCCGGGCCGCTATACCACGGCTTATCTGCTTATGCGTCTTTTCAAACCTGAACTGACCACCTTTCTGGAAATGCCGTTCCATGAGATTATGGATGCGGTCATGACCGGTCGAGTGGATGCCGGAGTGATTATCCATGAATCCCGTTTTACCTATCAGGGCTTCGGCCTGCACAAGCTGGCGGATCTGGGGGAGTGGTGGGAGCAGGAAACCGGCCTGCCGATTCCGCTGGGCGGGATTGTGGCCAGACGCAGTCTGGGTCCGGAGACCATCCGTACCATCGAGCAGGCCCTGACCGCTGCGGTGGAGTACGCCCGGACCAACCCGCAGACAGCAGCCGGTTATATCCGTGAACATGCGCAGGAAATGAATATCGATGTCTGCGCCGCCCATATAGGTCTGTACGTCAATGATTTCTCGCAACAGCTTGGAGATGAAGGGGAACAGGCCATCAGTGAGCTGTTGCGCCGGGCAGAAATTGCCGGTATTATTCCTGCTTCACAAACTTCACTCTTTATCTGAAACGTTCCCCTGAAAGGAATTTTCCATGGATTGGCTAAGCGATCCGCAGGCCTGGATGGCCCTTTTGACCCTGACCGC
>CAZOTC010000047.1:0-14968 GCA_964582605.1 uncultured Geobacter sp.
GGGCCTGACCTGCAACGACAACGCCGGCAGCGGCCATGATGGCAATGTAAGCAGCATCAGTTTTTTTTGCTCTTCCAGGGGAAGATGCTCCAGAATCTGCTCTTGCAGACCGCATAAGGGCTGGTGGTAAATTTGTATCCGCTGAACATGCTGGATATTTCTCCGCCCTTTTCCTTGATGTCCATCAGCCAGGCACTGTAGACATGGTTGATGATAAAACCAAAGATCAGGAACATGGCCAGATGGTGATACAGGTGCATCTGCTGGGTGGTCATCAGGACATAGACCGGCTTCAGCAGGCTATGCATGATCCCTCCCGGCGCATGTTCGGCGTACATCGCAAATCCGGTCAGGATCATAAACCAGTAAACCAGAAAAAGCGCAAAATAGGCCGTGGCAGCCATCGGGTTATGGCCTGTTGTTTCAGGGGGGTGTTTCCGGCGGAAGGTATAGTATTCAAAGACCTCTTTCATCTCTGCCCGCCCGGCAGGTCCCATAAACGGAAAGTATTCCCGCCAGCCTGCATAGCAGTTTCCCCGAAAGGTCCAGATCATCCGGGTGATGACGCTGACAGCAAAGGCGTAGGCGAACACAAAATGGATAAAACGGATCCAGCCCATCAGGTAGGCGTCGGGCGAGCTGCTGATAAACACCGGGTTGCCGATCAGTATACCGGTAGCCGACAGCACAACAATAGACAATACATTGACCCAGTGACACCAGCGTACCGGCAGCTCCCAGATGTACTGCTTATACTTTTTTTCACTCATGGCAGCCTCCTTTTTCTAGGAGACCTTGACCTGCACCAGTTCGTTGCCGATGGCATCGGAAACGTGCACGGCACAGGCCAGGCAGGGATCAAAAGAGTGGATGGTACGCAGGATTTCAAGCGGCTGATCCGGCTTGGCAATCGGTGTGCCTATCAGGGATGATTCATAGGGGCCGCGTTGCCCCTTGGCATCACGGGGTGAGGCGTTCCAGGTTGATGGTACCACCGCCTGATAGTTGTAGATCTTTTGATCCTTGATCCTGATCCAGTGCCCCAAAGCCCCACGGGGCGCCTCGTGGAAGCCGTAGCCGGAGGCTTCAGCAGGCCACTCTTTGGGATCCCACTTCTCATTGGCGTGAATCCGGTAATCACCCTTGCTGATGTTGGCTATCAGTTGATCCAGATAGACCGGGGTCTGACGGGCCATCAGCAGTGCATCAATTCCGCGGGCCGCTGTACGGCCCAGGGTCGAGAACAGCGCCTCAGGTCCAACCCCCAGCTTGCCAAGCACCAGATCAACTGCAGCTTTTGTTTCTTTGTGGCCTGCAACATACGCCACCAGAATGCGGGCCAGAGGACCCACTTCCATCGGGGTCTCCTCGTAACGGGGGGCCTTGACCCAGGAATACTTCTTGTCCGTATCAAGAAACTGGTAGGGTGGTTTGGGGCCGGAATAGCTGGCCTCAGTCTCTCCCTTCCATGGATGCAGTCCTTTGCCTTGCCCTGCCGTACTTTCATACCAGGAGTGATCAACATACTCGGCGATCTTTTGCTGATCAACCGGGAGCAGCTTGCTGATATCCCTGTTCATGACGATCCCGGACGGGAACCAGAGGTTACCGTTGACCGGATCAGGGAACTCGCCGTATGACATATAGTTACCTACACCGGCACCGATAGCGGCCCATTCCTTGTAAAAAGAGGCGATAGCCAGCAGGTCCGGTATGTAGACTTTTTCAACAAAATCCCGGGCATTGGCCAGGAGCCGTTTGATGGTGATCAGACTGTCGGCATTCAAGGCGTTCTGTGAATCCGGATCAACCGGGATAGACATGCCCCCCACCAGGAAGGTCTGGGGATGGGGGTTTTTGCTTCCCAGAATGGCGTGGATCTTGATCACCTCTTTCTGCCACTCCAGTGCCTCAAGATAATGGGCTGTAGCCATCAGGTTTGCCTCGGGCGGCAGCTTGTAGGCCGGATGTCCCCAGTAGGCATTGGCAAACGGTCCCAGGCGTCCGGTACCCACAAAGGACTTCAGCTTTTCCTGCACAGCCTTGAAGTGGGTGGCCGAGTTGTTGGGCCATTCCGAGATGGAGGCGGCCAGGCTAGCGGTTTTGACCGGATCAGCCTTGAGCGCAGAGGTGATATCCACCCAATCCAGAGCATGCAGATGATAAAAGTGGATCACATGATCCTGTACCCCCTGAATACCGATGATGATATTCCTGATCAGCTGTGCATTGGGCGGAATTTTGATCTTGAGCGCATCTTCTACCGCCCGGATCGAGGCGATGGAATGCACTGTGGTGCAGACACCGCAGAAACGCTGGGTCCAGTACCAGGCATCGCGGGGGTCACGCCCTTTCAGGATCTTTTCAATACCGCGGAACATGGTGCTGGAACTCCAGGCATCCTTGATTTTTCCGCCTTCAAACTCTGCCTCAATCCTGAGATGCCCTTCTATCCGTGTGATTGGATCAACAACAATCTTGGCCATGAGCTATTCCCCCCCTTCTTGCCTGGTTTCGTCAGCCGGTTCCTTGTCCTTGCGCATTGCATTCAATGCACCATGGATAGCAAATGCGCCGCCTACGCCGGCGGCAAAGGCAAGCCCGATCTTGTCGGCACTCTGTTCAATGCCAAATCCCGGTACGTTGGGCAGGCGACGGTAGAGCGGTGACGTATCCCAGAACTGAGGTTCTGAACAGCCGACACAGCCGTGTCCGCTTGCGACCGGCCAGCTGCACTTTTCATTGAAGCGTTGGGTAGGACAGTTGTGGAAGGTAGCTGGCCCCTTACACCCCATCTTGTAGAGACAATGTCCCCTGCGGTGGGCATCATCACCCCACTTTTCAACGTACTGACCCGCATCAAAGTGAGGACGACGTTCGCAATTGTCATGGATCCGCTTGCCATAAGCAAAAAGCGGTCTGCCGTGGCTATCCATCGCAGGCAGTTTGCCAAAGGTAAGATAATAGACGACTACTGACGTAAGGTTGTCCGCGTTACAGGGGCATCCGGGCAGATTCAGCACCGTTATGCCCGGCACCGCCTCTTTTACACCCACGGCGCCTGAGGGATTGGGAACTGCTGCAGCGATGCCGCCATAGGCAGCACAAGTGCCGACAGCAATGGTTGCTGCTGCATTACCGCAGACATGTTTTGCAATCTGCTGAAAGCTCTTGCCGCCGATACAGCCGTACACACCACCATCCTTGAGAGGGATGGAACCTTCAACCACACAAAGATACTTGCCCCTGAAATCCTTTACTGTTGTCTCAAGCGCTGCCTCCGCCTGATGACCGGCTGCAGCCATGATGGTTTCATGGTAGTCAACCGAAAGGATATCCAGTACCAGCTCCCCTACGGTCGGGTTGGCAGAGCGCAGCAGTGCCTCGGTATCACCGGTGCAATCCTGAAAATTAAGCCAGACCAGGGTTGGTCGCTGTACCTTGTCCAGCGCCTGTGCTACCTTGGGCGCCATGGCCGCCGGCAAGGCCATGGCCGCTGTCACTGCAGAACAGAATTTCAGAAAATCCCGCCGGGAAACCCCCCGTTCTGCAAGTATCCGGGCTACCGAGTAGTCATGCTGCTTCTGACCTGCTGTTGTCTCTCTGTCCATGGGCACCTCCTCTGGTTACAATCATTGACCTCAGCCTTGCACAGTTTCGTTATGCACTCCTTTAACTCGATAGATCAAAAAAACAGCGTTTCCATTATACGACACTTATTTGTTTCCGCAAGTGCCATTGTTACAACCGTCAGAGGCGCAACATACTTCATGGAAACAGATTCAAATGCTAATGTTTAAACATAGCTATATAACGTTTTTTGAATAAAATTGACGTATTTTATTAAACTACTATAAGGTAACAAAAGTTATGATCGACTCTGCTGGTTACACAACAGCAAAGTACGTTTATTTGAAAGCGCCAACAACACACAGGAGGAAAAAGCATGAGTATTCGGACCAGAATTGCAGCAAGTTTTGCCACACTCTTGGCAGTGGCCCTGATGGCCGGTTGCGAAACCGGGCCAGAGGTAAAGAGTCAGGCCCCGGCACCACAGACCGTACCTGCAGCAGTCTCAAAACAGGATGTAAAAAAACCGGCTGGTCCGGTAATGCCCCAGGGAGTTACCGTTATCAGTACCGAAGCTTTGAAAGCCCTGGTTGATAAAGGCCCTGTAACCGGAAACTACCAGCTGTTCGACAGCCGCCCCGCAGGACGTTTCAATGCTGCAACCATTCCGACGTCGCAACATCTGACCGACGCAGAAATGGAGAAGCTTGATAAGGAAGGGAAAGTAGTTGCCAAGCTTGGTGAGGACAAGAGCAGGCAGACCATCTTCTGGTGTGGAGGCCCCACCTGACCGTTCTCAATCAAGGCTGCCGGTCTGGCAGCAAAGAATGGCTATACCAATGTAAAGGTTTATTCCGGTGGTGACCCTGCCTGGGCAAAAGCAGAACTGCCCTTTGTATCTTCACCAAAATTTGTCAAGGAAGGCAATATCCTGTTGCTTGACCTGCGTGCTGCCGACAAGTTCGCTGCCGGCCACATCCCCCGCGCACTGAGCCTGCCTGCAACTAATCTGGATAAATATCAGGAGGCCAATTGGCCATCATTCAAAGGTGCCCCGATTGTCTTTTACAGCGATAACCAGGCCGATGTCGACAAGGCCCTGGAACTGATGCGTGATTACGGCCTGTCCAAGGCGACCTTCTTTCCGGGTGGTCTGGCAAAGTGGCAGCAGTTGGGCAACCCGGTTGAGGCAGGTCCCAAGCCGGCACCGGCAAACCTGACCTTTGTTCGGAAGCTGGAAGCACAAGACATTACCATTCCTGATTTTATCAAGGCTCTGGATAATGCGAATATTGTAATTCTGGATGTCCGTAATGATGCAGAAAGAAAGACAGGGCAGTTCAAAGGGGCCATTCACATCCCCTCCGACCAGATTGGGTCACGCTACAAGGAAGTTCCCAAGGATAAACTGGTTATCATCCACTGCGCCACCGGTATTCGTTCAGGCATCGCATACGAGACCCTGAAGGCAAAAGGTTTTACCAATCTTAAAGTGCTGAATGCAAACGTCGCCTTTACCGGTGACAAGTACAAGATTACCGAATAAACAGACCATATATCCGCCGTGATCTCAAAAGGGACGGAGAAATCCGTCCCTTTTTGGCATTATCCGCATCAATATACCTCACCTCGCTCTCTCCACACTCATCCAAAATCTATGTTGCAAAACAAAATGCAACATACGGAATCTGGCAACAGCCAAGACGTTTCCTTTATATCAAATAGTTACACATATTAAGCAATAGTTGATGTTGCATTTGCAACGTCAGCTGTTGCTGTGCCTGAAAGTGCTCTGAGGAGCGTTACTCGTATTTAGTTGTTTAATATTAGATGGTTGTAAGCACTGAGGCTCAAGTAAAAATTCTTGGCATGTAACTTGGATAAAGATAAATGCAACGCAGACGTTTTGTTGCAGATTGAAATGAAATGCGAGGCACGCCATGAACACCGGAAAAATCGCCATACCCTATTACGGCACCCTGAGCCATCCCAATAGTGGATTTGAACGGGTATTCTTCATTCTTGAGCACGACGAACAAAACCAGACGAAACATCACAACGTCAGCATGGGCATCTGGGACGCTTCCAAGACCCCTTTGCTGCCGGCTTGGCTTCATCAGAACGGCATCAAGCAGGTTGTCTGCAGTTCTGCGCCGGATCGTTCCCTGATGGAAACAATGCTGAAGGCCGGAATACGGGTATTTGGTGAGGGAAGTGAAAAAGCCCGTAAGATATTAAAAAATCTTTGTCTTATTTAAGATTTTATTCCAATACCCGTAGTTCGAAACAGAAAGGAGACTGTCATGAAAGCAAAAAGTAATTTCTCTACGCTGGTAGCTGAAACCACCGCTAAAGGGAGCTTGGCCATGTTTGCCGTTATCGGTGTGTTTCTAGCCGGATTCATCACCTGGTCCGCCGCTGGAGCCATTAGTGCACTGATCGGTCTTTTCAGCTGATATACATACCTACTACCTAAACCAACAACACCATAAGGAGGCAGCCCATGAAGGCAAAACAGAATTTTTCCGATTTAGATGATCGAAAGTACATTGGCAGGGTGCTGGCTGTTGCAGGCATATTTTTTACCGGTGCAGCAACAGCTGTAGCCTGGCCTGGCCTGAGCCATATTGCACAAAAACTGATAAGCTGATTTTGTTACGGGCAGCGATGCAATCTCTGCCCTTTTTTTGCGCCCTGAAGCAGACTACCCCATGCATATGAACCAATTATTGCAACATGCTGAAATTAATACTACCCTGCAATGCCCGACCTGCTCAACAACCCGTCTCTATCGGCTGGCTGACGGCAGGTTCAAGTGTTCTCTCTGCAGACGTATTTTCAGTTCCAGTGATAATCGTCATGGGAGATTAACAACTGAAATCAGGGAAGGTCTGGCCATGGCATTCTGGTATATGCACGGCACCTCTGAAACATCTGGGGGGTTGCATCTTAACATCAAGACAGTCCAAAAGTATTTTGGACTGCTTCGGGAAAAGCTGGCCAGGCAGTCACAGAAAGAACTGATTCAGCAGCTTGGCAGCGATACTGTTCCTGAGGCATGGTTTGATCAATTTCCAGGACGTGCCGGTTGTGGCCGGACTGCCCAGCCGATTGCAGCAGTGGTGAAGACCGCATCAGATCTTAAATTTGTTTTGTCTGCACCGGTTGCACCTCAACCCAGCTTCACAGAAGAACGTATTCTTGGCTGGGTATATGCCCAGGATGATGCCGGTATGCAACGTCTGAGCCTTGATAAGATTCATTGTCAGTCACGTGATAGTGACAGCACTCCCCTGACGTCACCATTCTGGCGTTTTACGAAACAGGGGCTTATCCATTACCAGGGCGGATTCAGACATCATTTTAGTCAGTATTTACGAGAAATGGAGTTCCGTTACAACGACCGCCGGATGCAGTGTGGACCAGATATCTGCCTGCAATACCTGGCAGCCGAGTAACATATCTTATTTTCAGGAGAACGCACATGCGCCGAACACCAGCAACACTTGTTGTACTCATTTTTTCTGTGCTGTTCATGCTGCCAGGCATGCTGCACGCCACCGTAGACAAAATGGCCTACGATCCGGAGAATTGTCTTGGCTGTCACGGTAACAAGATCAGCCTTGAACAGTTTGCTGCATCCCCCCACGGCAAAAACGGCTGTACCAGCTGTCACCTGCAGAGTGCTGACCTGAAGAAGCACATGACCGGAAACACCAAGCTTGAAAAGGTCAATTGTGCACGTTGTCACGGCAATGAAGCAAAAGAGTTTGCCAACAGCGTCCATGCCAAAAACGGTCTGACCTGTGCTTCATGCCATAATGAAATCCATGGTTTCAGCAGCAAAAAGGGGGACAAAAAGGCTGCCACCCAGGCATGTATCAAGTGTCACGAGAAGCAGAAGGTACATCTTACCTCTGTCCACGGCACTGCCTTAATGAAAGGTAACCCTGATGCCCCCGGTTGTGCTGATTGTCACGGACTGCATAGCGTGAAGAAAGTGCAGCCTGCCAGTACGATTGAAGGCAGGATGTTCCACGTTGATGCCTGTATCAAGTGTCACAGTGATGAAAAAATGATGCACCGTAACCATGTCAATCACCATGCCGTTGAAACCTATCTGGAGAGTTATCACGGTAAAGGTTATCGACTGGGTATGCTGCAAAAGGCTGCAGGCTGTTCTGACTGCCACACTGCCCACAAGGTTCTGAAAAAAGATAATCCGGAAGCATCAATTCACCCCAACAACGCGGCCAAGACCTGCGCTCAGTGCCATAGCAAGGCTACCGCACTGTTTGCCAAGTTCTATTCCCACGGCAGCCACCATGACCGTGAAAACTATCCGCTGATGTACTGGACCTTTAAGGCGATGGTTGGCCTGCTGGTTGGTACCTTTGCTGTGTTCTGGGTTCACACCCTGCTCTGGATGTTCCGCGGTTTTGTAGAAAATCGTGAAAAGCAGAAGGCTTTGATTGAAGGTCATGTCCACCATGTTGATGAGCCGCACAAGCTGTACTATCGTTTCAAGAAGCGTCATATCTTCCTGCACTTTACCGTGATCGTCAGCTTCCTTGGCCTTTCCCTGACCGGCCTGCCGCTCAAATTCAGTGACCAGGCCTGGGCACAGACCATGATGTCCTTCTTTGGTGGTGTCGAGTACGCCGGTCTGATTCACCGAGGTTGCGCAGTCCTGACCTTCTACTACTTCCTTGGCGCACTCTGGATGAGCATCGACTTCCTGTTCCTGCGTAAGGACGTCCCCGGTAACTTCCTGCAACGGATGTTCGGGCCGGAATCCCTGATGCCCAACTTCCGCGATATCAAAGATGTCACTGGTATGGTCAAGTGGTTCCTGTTCAAAGGCCCCAAGCCAACCTTTGACCGCTGGACCTATTGGGAAAAATTCGACTTCATCGCGGTCTTCTGGGGTATGTTTGCCATCGGCGGTTCAGGCCTGATGCTCTGGTTCCCCGAATTCTTCGGCCAGTTCCTGCCCGGCTGGGCATTTAACCTGGCAACTATCGTCCACTCTGATGAGGCACTGCTGGCAACCGGCTTCATCTTTACCGTACACTTCTTCAACACTCACGGCCGTCCTGAGAAGTTCCCGATGGATTTTGTTATCTTCAATGGACAAATGAACAAGGAAGAGTTCATTGAAGAGCGTGGTGATCAGTGGAAGCGTTACGAGGAGCAGGGGATTCTTGAACACTTTGAGGTTGAGAAGCCGAGCGGTGTTGTGTATGACTTTGTCTTCAAGACATTCGGGTTTATCGCTGTATTCACCGGTCTTGCCCTTGTGGTGGCCATGATGTGGGCCTTCCTGGCCTGATTTTACCCCCTCCCCTGGATGGCGCAGGCCGCCGTCCAGGGGAGGTAATGGAGTCACGAAAAATGAAACAAGATCTGTCACTTGTGTTTTCCATCATCGCTTTCGCACTGTATATTATTGGTGGTCTCGGCATATTCAGTGGCCTTTTTATGGTCTTGGTACTGAAAAGCAAGGATCTCTTCGGACTGGGTACTGCTGAAACCCTTGGCTATCTGTTTTTGTGTGTCGGGGGGGCGCTCTCTGTTGCCGGCGTTCTCACCCTCCGTATCATCAGAAACCGTACCAACCACAAACTGTATCAGGCTGCTACCTGCTGAAAGTAATCTCTGTTCCCGGAGGGAGCCGATACCATCATGTCTGACAACAACAATTGCGAGCAACTCAAATATTTTAGCCATATCATGGACTCTGTGGCAGATGGTGTCTTCACTGTTGACCGTGACATGCACATCATCGCCTTTAACCGTGCTGCAGAGCTGTTGACCGGCATCAATAAAGAACATGCAGTTGGTCGCCCCTGCCACGAAATCTTCCGTACCTCGGTTTGTGAGAGTGGCTGTCCAGTTCGGGAGGCAATGAAAAAGGGCAAACCAGTCATTAACCGCGAGGTAACCATTACCAAGCAGGAAGGTGAACAGGTTCCGGTCTCAGTCAGTGCCTCCATTCTGTATGATGAACATGGTGTAATGATTGGCGGTGTTGAGACCTTGCGCAGTATGCGGCGTATCTATGCAATTATGGATAGTGTTGCAGATGGTCTTTTTACGGTTGACGAGGGGATGCATATTACCCACTTCAACAAGGCTGCTGAAGAAATTACCGGAGTACCTGCCAGCGAAGCAATTGGCAGGCCTTGCTATGAAATATTCAAGTCAGAGGCCTGTACCGGGGCCTGCCCTATGGTTGAAGCCATTGCCACCGGCCAGTCCATTCAGCGTGAAGTTGAAATAAGTGACCGAAATGGAAGAAAAAAACTGATTTCAGTCAGTGCTTCAACCCTGTTTGATGCTGCCGGTAACGTGATGGGTGGTGTTGAGACCGTTCGTGACCTGACTCCAATCACCTCCATTAAAGAAGAAATCCGTGAAAAATATTCTTTTCGCAGCCTGGTAAGCCGCAACCCGGCCATGCGCCGCCTGTTTGACGTTATGGAGGATATTGCCGCCAGTAATGCAACCGTATTCCTGAACGGTGAAAGTGGCACCGGAAAAGAACTTTTTGCCCGGGCTATCCATGACTTAAGCCCTCGCCGCGAAGGACCTATGGTTATTGTCAACTGCGGTGCATTACCTGAGACCCTGTTGGAATCCGAAATTTTTGGAGTACGCAAAGGAGCCTTTACCGGTGCAACCGAAAATCGGCCCGGGCGGCTTGAGATGTGCAACGGCGGCACCTTTTTTCTGGATGAAATTGGTGACCTTCCACTGCCGCTTCAGGTAAAACTGCTGCGTGTACTTGAAAACCATGAGTTCCAGCCCCTTGGAGCCCGCACACCGATCAAGGCTAATGTCCGTTTTATCACCGCTACCCACCGTAATTTAGAGGAGATGGTGGCTGAAGGAACCTTCCGCCAGGATCTCTATTTTAGAATAAATATTGTTACCCTCAATATCCCCCCTTTGCGTGATCGCCGAGAAGATATTCCGTTACTGGTGGATATGGCCTTGCAACGGTTTAACCTCACCTACAACAAAAAAGTTCGATCGGTTTCTCCCGACGTTCTGAAATTGTTGCTTACCCACTCCTTCCCGGGCAATGTCAGAGAACTCTTGAATCTGATCGAACAGTCAGTCATACTCTGCCGTGGAACAGAGATTACCCTGGATCACCTGCCAACCAATTTCCTGGGGCAAAGCCAAGAGCAAACGCAGAGTAATCGGCGCTCAAGCGGTAAAATACCGACTGCCGGGGAGCTGAATTCGCTCTTGAGCCGCTACAATGGCAACAGAGCTGATGTTGCACGGGAGCTGAATGTTGACCGCACAACTCTCTGGCGTTGGATGAAACGGCTGGGTGTGAAGGAGGTTTAAGGGGGTAACATTGCTTGACTCGAGACGATCTGCAACAAAAAGCACACTCGATTGACACCCTGTTTGACCTTGGCAGAGCAGAAGAAGGACGACTGGCCATTATGGAAGCCCTTGAGGCATCCAAGGATGATCCAGCCTATCACCATTATTTCCAGGCTGAAGTAGCCGGCTACCTAGAACATAACAGCAAGGAACAGGGGCGGCTGTTTAGCGAAGCCTCAAATCTGGCACCTGATGATCTTTTTTTAATGCGGGTTGTTGGTGTATGGCAACTGATGAACGGTAAAGTCTGGGCCGCTGTCCGTAGCTTTGACCGGGTTCTTGCCATTGAACCGAATGATGGTGACACCTTGCGTTGCATGGGGATTGCCCATTCACGCCTCGACCGTGACCGTAAGGCCATCAGATTTTATGAGCAGGCCTTGTCTGTTAATGCACGCGATAGCGATGCGATGCGGCAGATCGGCGTTTCTTACTCTAAGCTGGGGGAAGACAAAGAATCACTGGAATGGTTTCGTAAGGCCCTGGCGCTGAATGAAGAGGATTACGACTCCATGCGGCAAATGGGGATTTCACTGGCCATGCTGGGGGATCTTGAGGGTGCCTTGCAATGGTTAAGACTTGCCCAGACCGTCAATCCGCAGGATTATGAAACCCGCCTGAACATGGCACTGGTGTTGAAAAAAATGCGGGGCGAAGAGACCTGGCTGGAAAGAATTTCAATCCAGCTAGGTCGATGGATGAGTCGTGTGTGGGGCAAACTGCTTGACCGGTTTGGACTGCGCTGAACAGGTTTCAGGCTGTTTTACATGCAAGTGAGGTAACGGTTTCATCATCCTGTACGGAACCGGTTCCATGCACTGCGTCAAGACGTTGTAAGGCGATTTTCAGGGCCGCACGTACTGCTACACGTGCATCCTGCTCCTGTCCGGCATCGTACAATGCGTCGGATTGTTTGAGAAGTGCGTCTCCTCCAGCAAAAGAAACGACACCTGCAACATCTGTATGCCCGATGGAAACGATCCCGGTAATGGCACTATAATTGGTTTTTGCTTTCATACATCACCTCCTGCAACAAATCATCATGATGTATTTCATTTAGCAGTAAATGTGCCAAATAATAAAATGATGTATTGTCATTTAGTTAGCTCAGAAACGGTCTGTATGGCAAATGATGCAGATGCAACAGCGCTGTACTCATAGATCCACTCCGTTAATTGAAATATTGTGTTATTTAAATAGGTTGTATGTTGCACGAGAGTTGCAACGATCATTTCCTCCAAGCGCAACCTGCTTATCTAAAGCTTCTTTAGCCCCTCCGGTTGAGATATAGCCGACTAATATTGCACTCAAAGGTTTCCCCTTTTTGTTTGACAGGTCGGTGTCCTATCCGTACATTTCAATAACATATTTATAACAAAGGAGCAGGATAGATGCCTCGTGAAGGACGCAGTTTACAGGAGTTACGACAGATCAAGATGACCCGCCACTTTATCAAACACCCGGAAGGCGCAGTTCTGGTTGAGTTTGGAGATACCCGGGTAATCTGTACCGCCTCGGTTGAGGAATCAGTCCCTCCGTTTTTGCGTGGTAAAGGCACCGGTTGGGTGACCGCTGAATATTCGATGCTGCCGCGCGCCACTCACACCCGTTCCTCCCGTGAAGCAGCCAAAGGCAAGCAGTCCGGCCGTACCCTTGAGATTCAGCGTCTGATCGGCCGTTCTCTTCGGGCCGTGACGGATATGTCCAAGCTGGGTGAACGCACTGTTTACCTGGATTGCGATGTGATCCAAGCTGATGGCGGTACCCGCACCGCTTCAATCACCGGGGCGTACGTTGCTTTGGTTGACGCGATTTCATCTCTTCTGGCCCAGCGCAAGATTCAGGAAAATCCCCTTAAGGAAGCGGTTGCTGCTGTCAGTGTGGGGATTATTGCAGGTGAGGCAACCCTTGATCTTGATTATCAGGAAGACTCCAGCGCAGAAGTTGACATGAACTTTGTCATGACTTCGTCAGGCCGTTTTGTGGAGGTGCAGGGCACTGCCGAGGCAGAGCCGTTTACCCTGGAGCAGATGGATGCCATGCGAAACCTGGCCATGGCCGGAATTAATCAGCTCTTTAGGGTGCAGCAGCAGGTGCTTGCCGCATGAAATCTCTTCTGGTTGCCACCCGCAACAAGGGCAAGATGAAAGAAATCAAGGCACTTCTTGAAGGGCTGGTTGATGAAGTGCTCTGTGCTGCTGATTTTCCCGAGTTGCCTGAGACAATAGAAGACGGCACTACTTTTTCCGACAATGCCTTGAAAAAGGCCCGTGAGGCCTGCCAAGCCACAGGTCTGCCGGTGCTGGCAGATGATTCCGGTCTGGTTGTGGATGGTCTGGATGGGGCGCCGGGCGTACTATCAGCTCGTTATGCCGGCAAAGATGCTGATGATGCTGCCAATAACCTCAAGCTGCTGAAAGAGTTGGCCCTGCTTCCCAATGCACGTCGCAATGCCGCTTTTGTCTGCACTATGGCCTTTGTTGCCCCGGACGGGACTGAACAGCTGTTTGAGGGCAGGGTAGGGGGCCGGATCATTGATGCCCCCAGAGGCGAGCACGGCTTTGGGTATGACCCGCTGTTTCTGGTGGATGGCTATCAGCAGACCATGGCAGAACTTCCCCTTGCAGAAAAAAATACCATCAGCCACCGGGGCCGAGCATTAAGCAGCTTCCGTGACTTTCTTGCCGGTGTCTGAATGAAGATCTACCTGCTCAAACGGATAGCACTCCTGGTGCCGCTGATGCTGGGGATAACCCTGATCACCTTTACGGTTATCCATCTGGCGCCGGGGGAGCCGGTGGATATGCAGATGGCCATGAATCCCAAGGTAGGTAAAGAGGCCCGCGAGCGTTTGACCAAGTTCTACGGTCTGGACAAACCGCTGCATGAACAATATTTCAGCTGGCTGGGCAAGCTGGCAAAACTTGATCTGGGCCGCTCTTTTTCCAGTGACAACCGTCCGGTACTGGACAAGATCAAGGAGCGTCTGCCTATCACCCTTTCCCTGAACATCATCGCTTTGGTGCTGGAATTCGGTCTGGCTATTCCGATAGGGATCATGGCAGCGGTCTATCGTGATACCTGGCTGGACAAGGGAATTACCGTTTTTGTGTTTCTTGGTTTTGCTGTACCTACGTTCTGGCTGGCCCTGTTGCTGATGTATTTTTTCGGAGTCAAGCTGAACTGGTTGCCGATCTCCGGCCTGCATACCCTGGGGTATGAGGCCTACAGCTGGCTGGGGCGGATGTGGGATCTGGCCAAACATCTGGCTCTGCCGATTGCGGTTGCCTCTTTCGGTTCTCTGGCCGGTGTCTCCCGTTATATGCGATCAGCCATGCTGGGGGTTATAGGGCAGGATTACATTACCACTGCCCGTGCCAAAGGGTTATCCGAACGGGTAGTAATATGGAAGCATGCCCTGCGCAATGCCCTGTTACCCCTGATTACGCTGGCCGGTTTCTCTATTCCCGGTCTGATCGGCGGCAGTGTGATCTTTGAAACAATCTTTGCCATCCCCGGTATGGGGCAGCTCTTTTATCAAGGGGTCATGTCCCGTGATTATCCGGTGGTGATGGGAATCCTGGTGATTGGTGCTTTTCTTACCCTGTTGGGTAACCTGATTGCCGATATCAGCTATGCCCTGGCAGACCCACGGATCAGGCAGCAATGAGCAGACTCAGGACCTCATTCATTGCCACAGTATTCTGGCCACGCCTGAAGCGTAACCATTTGGCCATGACCGGTCTGGTAGTGGTTGGTCTGCTCTTTCTGGCTTCACTGCTGGCACCGCTTATTGCACCGTACAACCCCACTGAAATCAATGCCTGGCAGGTGTTGTCGCCGCCTTGCCGGTTGCACTGGTTCGGTACTGATGAACTGGGTCGTGATGTGTTCAGTCGGGTGTTGTTCGGCGCCCGGATCTCACTCAAGGTTGGCTTGGTTGCCATCGGTATTGCTGTGCTGCTTGGATCTGCCGTTGGCCTGATTGCCGGCT
>CAZOTC010000048.1:0-14958 GCA_964582605.1 uncultured Geobacter sp.
TCCCGGCTTTTTGCATGTGTACTGGTAATGCTCTCTGTCAGCTTGCCCGTGAGATCTCTTCGAGGTTACCGGCAATGACGGTGGCAGTGGCAGCCTGCTCTTCCGAGGCGGTGGCGATCTGGGAAATCAGGTTCTTGATATTCTCAACCGAGTCAACGATGGCGATCAGGGAGGCTTCTGCCTGATGGGAGAGCATCTCTCCCTTTTCAGCCTCGGTCTTGCCCCCTTCAATGGAGGCAACTGCCTTGCTGGTGTTGGACTGGATCTCGCTTACCATGGCGCCGATCTGTTTGGTTGAGGTCATAGTCCGCTCCGCCAGACGACGCACCTCGTCGGCAACCACGGCAAAGCCACGTCCCATTTCACCGGCACGGGCAGCCTCAATGGCGGCGTTCAGGGCCAGCAGGTTGGTCTGGTCGGCGATTTCATTGATCACGTTGACGATCTCTCCGATCTTCTCCGAGGTGGCGCCCAGGTTGCCGACGATGACGGCGGATGAACGTACCACTTCGGCCACCTGTTGCATCCCTTTGACCGCCTGGTTGACCACCCGCTGGCCTTCGTGGGCGCTGTCCGCTACCTGGGCGGCTGAATCGGCCGCATTGGTGGTGTTTCCGGCCACTTCATTGACGGTCATGCTCATCTCTTCCATGGCGGTCGCTATCTGGTGAATCCGTTCTTCCAGGTAATTCTTGCGCTCAATATCCTTGTACTGCTGTTCCTTGATTCTGCGCTCTGCCGTAATATCGCTCCAGCAGGCCATAAAACAGAGCACCTTACTGCTGTCAGTGGGATCCCAGATCGGATAAGCCTTGGTCTGCAGGGTGACACTGCCGATCGGAATATCGGCGGAATGGGGCATTTTGCCCCGTGGATCGGCAAAGATGTTGCGGATCCGGCCTGGATCCTTGTGGAACTGGTGGATTGAATTGCCAAAGGCGTTGCCTACGTCAGCGCCACGCAGGCCGGCGTTCAGGTCACTGCGATGCTGCTGCATCAGTTCCTTTGCCTTGCGGTTCATGTAGAATATCTTGTTGTCGTTGGTGGTGTCGCAGAGCATGACCACATTGTCGACATTATCCAGCATCTGCATCAGTTTCTTGATTTCATTTTCTTTTTCAATCAGCTCCTGTTTGCCGGGTCCGCCGAAAAGTCCCATGATCAGTGCTCCTTTGTCTGTTGAGTAGTCTGTAGGGTTATTGCATTACTATAGTCAAGATTTGGAGAATTGCAAGGAGCAGAAATGAAGGGTATGATGCCGTTTCATTTTTATTTGGGGGTTGTGGGATGTTGAAGCGTTTGACAGGCATTATCATGGTTATCGGAGTTGCCGGACTGTTGCTGGCAGGGTGTCGGGACAGACAGGTGCAGAGCAGTCAGCCGTTACGGCCGATAGTGGTTACCACCCTTTTTCCCCTGTATGATTTTTGCCGTACTATTGCCGGCGATCGGATGGATGTGCAGTTGTTGCTGCCATCCGGTGTTGAACCCCACCACTTTGAACCCAAACCGGATGATCTGGCACGCATTCACCGTGCCGGTCTGTTTGTGTATATCGGTCCGTTTATGGAGCCCTGGGCTGATCGGGTGTTGAACGGTGTTGATCGCACAAAGGTACGGGTGGTTGCAGCTGCCCAAGGGGTTGCGCTGCTGCCGGCTCCAGCTCATACCGACAAGGACCACCGCCGCCACGATCATGATCACAAACGGCAGGCAGAGGCACTTGATCCCCATGTCTGGCTTGATTTCAGTATTGATCAGGCCATGGTGGCAAGGATTCTTGAGGCGTTTGTGGCAGCGGACCCAGCCGGGGCTGAACAGTATCGCAGCAGGGCTGCTGATCTGACTGAACAGTTGGTCCGGCTTGACAAAAGCTACAGGGAGGGGCTGGCTCACTGTCAAAGCAGGGTACTGCTGCATGGCGGCCATGCAGCCTTTGGTTATCTGGCAAAACGGTATGATCTTGATTACCAGGCTGCAGCAGGGGTGACGGCCGAGCTTGAGGCAACTCCCCGCCGTCTTGCGGAACTGGTGCAACAGGTGCGTCAGCATAAGGTCAAGGCGATTTTTTCCGAAGAGCTGGTGTCGCCCCGGGTGGCACGGGTGATTGCCGGTGAGACCGGTACCACGGTGTTAAAACTGCATGGCGGTCATACCGTTGCTAAAGAAGAACTGGAACAGGGGATAACCTTCAGCAGGTTGATGGAAGAAAACCTGAAGAGTCTCCAGATCGGTCTTTCATGCAGGAACTGATCAGGGTTGACAAGCTATGCTGCCGTCACGGGGCGGTTGAGGCACTATCCGGTATCAGTTTTAACGTCACGGCCGGCGACTATCTCGGAATTGTGGGGCCCAACGGTTCCGGCAAGAGTACCCTGGTGCGGGCGTTGCTGGGGTTGATGCCGGTGCAGCAGGGCAGCATCACCCTGTTTGGGCAATCCCTAGAACTCTTTGACGGCTGGGATCTGCTGGGCTACCTGCCCCAGAATATGGGACCGTTGAATCCGGTGTTCCCTGCCACCGTTTTTGAGGTTGTGCAGCTGGGGTTGCTGGCAGGCAAGAAACTGCCCCGACGGCTCTGCCGTCATGACCGTCAACAGGTGCAGGCAATCCTTGAACGACTGGGGGTTGACCATCTTCAGAAAAGGCTGATCGGAGAACTGTCAGGCGGTCAGCAGCAGCGGGTCATGCTGGCACGGGCGCTGGTTAACGATCCTGAACTGCTGGTGATGGATGAACCGACTGCTGCCCTTGATCCTGAAATACGGGATCGTTTTTACGATCTGGTGGCAGAGATGAACCGGTCCCATGGTACCACCGTCCTGCTGGTGACTCATGATACCGGAACCATTGGCCGGTATGCCTCGCGGATGCTGTATCTTGACAAGAAGGTACTGTTTTTCGGCTCCTTTGACGAATTCTGCCATTCGCCCGAAATGTCGGCCTTTTTTGGGGAGCATTCCCAGCATCTGATCTGCCATAGACATTGAATCAGGGGCCGGTTTTCAGGGGCCAGGGGCCGGAAAAGTACTCTACTTTTCAAGCTCATGTCACCTGGATCCCGGACCCCGGACCCTGGACCCATGATGCTTTTAGAAATGTTTTCATACAGCTTTATCCAACGCGCCCTGGTGGCCGGTATCCTGATCGGTGTGCTCTGCGCCGTGCTGGGGGTGTTTCTGGTGCTGCGTCGGCTGTCGCTGATCGGCGACGGTCTGGCCCACATCACCTTCGGCTCTGTTGCCCTGGCCCTGTTTGCCGGTCTGCAGGGGGCTGCCATGCTGCTGGTCTCGCTACCGGTGGTGCTGCTGGCCTCGCTGGGTATCCTGAAGCTGGCCGGCAAGGCCCGTCTGGGAGGAGATGCCGCCATAGGGATTGTCTCTTCAGTAGGGGTCTCGCTGGGGGTGATGCTGGCAGTGCTGGGACGGGGCTACGGTGTTGACCTGTTCAGCTACCTGTTCGGCAGCATCCTTGCCATCAGTATGACTGAGCTGCTGGTGGCCGGCGGCCTGTTTGTGACGGTTTTGGGATTGCTGTGGTTCTACTATAACGATCTGGTGGCACTTACCTTTAATGAAGAGCTTGCATCCACCAGCGGCATCAATATCCGTTTTCTGAACGGTCTGCTGGCTGCTCTGACCGCCCTGACCGTGGTGCTGGCCATGAAACTGGTGGGGGTTATGTTGATATCGGCGCTGCTGATACTGCCGGCATCAACCGCCTTACAGGTGGCCCGGGGCTTCAGAATGACCGTGGTCCTGTCGGTTCTGGTTTCCCTGCTGGCTGTGGTGGGGGGGGTTATGCTTTCATTTCTGCTGAACCTGCCTTCCGGTGCCACCATTATCCTGCTGGCATTCGGCCTGTTCTGCTGCGGGTATCTGTTCAGGCAGAGCAGTACGATCAGAAATAATAACTGAAGTCCTTCCATTCGTGCCGGTTTTCCTCAAGGCACTCGATCAAAAGATCCACAATGTCAGGATCAAACAGCTTTTCCTTGTGGCAGATCAATTCTGCAACGGCATCTTCACGGCTCATGGCCGGGCGATAGGAACGGGCTGAGGTCATGGCATCAAAACTGTCGGCCACACTGATAATCCGGGCGTACAGGGGAATCGATTCATCCTGCAGTCTGGCCGGATATCCGCTGCCGTCCCAGTGTTCATGGTGATGCATGATGGTCGGCATCAGGTGGGACAAGCTGTCAACCCCTACGACCAGCAGGCTGGCCTTGAACGGGTGTTCACGGATGATGGTTGCTTCGCGCTGGTCAAGTGCCGTTTCCTTGTTAAGGGTCTCCTTGTCGGCGCCAACTGCCTTGGCAATATCGTACAGGATGGCACCGGCATACAGGTCACGCAGTTCTATTTGCGAAAGTTTCATCCTCGAGCCGATGGCCAGGCTGATTTCGGCAACCCGCTTGATGTGCCCCTGGGTGTAACTGTCCCATGACTCGAGTACTGAAACCAGCACCTGGACAAGGTCATTCACAAAATGGGGATCCCAGATACGGGCTATGTCGTATGGTTTGACCATGGTGTCTCTATAACGTACCGTTGAAGAATGTCAACCGGCCTTACTGTTTTCCCTGGGCAAGCTTACGTGAGTCCGGGTCCCTACGCAGCAGCCACATGCAGACCGGTCCCAGCAGAGCACCGGCTCCAACGGTCATAAAGGCGATCCCCCAGGCAGCGTTAATGCCGGGCCAGGGCTGCCAATCCTGAAACCGGTCCAGTGCCCAGCCAAAGGCCGTGGGGGAGATCATTCCCATGGTGTAGCCGACCAGTGACTGCATTCCCATGGCTGCTCCCAGGTAGCCGGGGGCTACCAGCTCGGTCAGGGCGGTCGAGAAGACCGGAGATTCTGCCACAATCAGCCAGCCGTAGATGATGCCCACCCCCAGTGTAAGCCAGAGATTGGTGTTGATCAACCAGCCGAACAGAAACGAGCAGATCGCCGAGCCGAACATGACGATGGTGACGGTGGCGGTACGGCCGAAGCGGTCGGACAGACTGCCGGTGATGGCCGTTGAAAAAGCGCCGATACCGACCAGTACCGCTGCAATGGTGGCGCCGGTTGCGGTTGCCGAGCCGGTACTGAAACCCCAGCCGGCAAGGGCTGCAGCAAAAAACGGGGCCAGCCAGCTGCGCATGCCGTACATCTCCCACATGTGGCTGGCATAGCCGAGGATTACCAGCAGGGCGGGGCGGTTCTGGAGAATTTCTCCACTGAAACCGCGCGGGCTGGGTTGGGAACGGCTGGGCCGGTATCCCCTGAAGACAAGAAAAGAGAGGCAGACTCCGAAAAAAACGCCGAGGGAACAGGCCAGCATGGCAGTGCGCCAGCCCCAGATGCCGGCTACGATACCGGGTACTACCAGTGAGAGCGAGGCGCCCAGTACCAGAGAGCCAACGTAGATGCCGATGGCGCGACCCCGCTGATGGCTGGCAAACCGTTCCGCCACCAGCTTCAGTCCCGGCATGTAGGTGCCTCCCATACCGATGCCGGTCAGACCGCGCAGGATCAGGCCGGAAAGATAGTCGTGAGCGTACAGGCCGAACAGAAGGTTGGCGATACCGGACCAGAGTGCCGCAGTAATGAAGATCCAGCGGATATTGAGCCGGTCGGAAAGTGTGCTGAGCAGTACCCCTGAGGCGATGTAACCCAGCTGGTAGACTGAGAAGATCACGCCGGCCTGGGTGTTGTTCATCTCCCATTCTGTTTTGAGAATAGGCAGTATTGCCGAGTAGTTGATAAACACCAGCATGATGAAGATCTGGCTGCAGCAGAGTGTCAGCAGCCAGATCGTGTCGGAACGCTGCTCAGGCAAACAGTTCAGCCTCGGACAGCAGTTTGCCGGCCAGGTCCTTGGCAGACAACAGCGGTTCACCGGATAGCGGCCAGGTAATACCTATGGCCGGATCATCCCAGGCTATGGTCCGTTCAAACTCAGGCGCCCAGTAGTCGGTGGTCAGGTAGAGGAATTCGGCGTGGTCCGAAGTGACGCAAAACCCGTGGGCAAACCCTTCCGGTACCCACATCTGACGTTTGTTTTCTGCCGAAAGAGTGGTGCCGAACCATTTGCCGCAGGTCGGTGACGAACGACGGATATCAATTGCGACATCAAATACTTCACCGCTTACCACACGAACCAGCTTGCCTTGCGGGTGCTGAATCTGGTAATGAAGCCCCCTCAGGACGTTGCGGGCTGAGCGGGAATGGTTGTGCTGGACAAAGCTGCAGTTTATTCCAGTCAACTTCTGCCAGACCCGCTCGTTGAAGCTCTCAAAGAAGAAACCCCGATCGTCACCAAAGACCTTGGGTTCAAAGATCAGGACACCGGGCAGGCTGGTTGTCAGGCAGTTCATGAATTGCTTTTCCTCCTTGTGTGCAGGTCTGGTTGTCATAGCAGATAATAAGAAAATTGTGAATATTTGTTGGAGGTACTGGAAATTTTGAAAAACTGCGGTAAGCTCTCAGGCATGGTACAGGAAACGACATTTGATAACGGCGTCAGGGTGGTAACGCAGCAGGTCCCTGGTATGCATACGGTCTCGATCGGGGTCTGGGTGACAAACGGAGCCCGTTGTGAGCAGCCCGCTGAATTCGGAGTGGCCCATTTTATCGAACACCTCCTTTTTAAGGGCACGGAACGGCGTACCGCCCGTCAGATTACCCGTGAAATTGATTCGCTGGGCGGCATTCTGAACGCCTTTACCAGTTACGAATACGTCTGTTACTACGCCAAGGCGCTGGCCAGCACTGTGCCGCAGGTGGTCGATATTCTGTCGGACATGTTTTTGAACTCTACCTTTCCTCCGGATGAAATTGAAAAGGAGCGTAAGGTGGTGCTGCAGGAAATCAAGATGCGGGATGATGCGCCGGAAGAGGCGATCCATGACCGGTTACACCAGAGCTTCTGGAAGGGTCATCCGTTGGGGCATGCCATTCTGGGGAGTGATGAGAGCATCGGAGCCATGACCCGCGATACGATAATCTCCTTCAGAAATCACTGGTACCGTCCCAGCGAGATACTGATCGCTGCTGCCGGTGGCGTAGAACATCAGGATCTGGTTGACCTGCTGCAGGTCTCGTTTTCAGGTCTGACTGCAGGTGAACCGCGTCGTAAAACAGGTGCCGAGGGGCGTCATGCCGCAGGCCGGGTGATGGAGTTGAGCGAACGGGATCTGGAGCAGACCTTGATCTGCCTGGCTACTGACGGACTTCCGACAACCGCACCGGAACGGTACAGTCTGATGATCATGAATGCCATCCTTGGCGGGGGGATGAGCTCCCGTCTGTTTGAGGAAATTCGTGAAAAACGGGGCCTGGCCTATTCAGTCTACTCCTATGTTTCTTCGTTTGCCGATGCAGGCGCCCTGGCAATCTATGCCGGCACCGAACGGGAGCGCAGTTGTGAGGCGGTCAAGATTATTCTGGGGGAAATGGCCCGCCTGCGTGATGAAATGGTTCCGTTTGATGAACTTAATGCAGCGCGTGAACAGATAAAGGGCAAGGTGTTGATGTCACTTGAATCAAGTGACAGCTATATGTCCAGGCTGGCGCGCAGCTACCTTAATTTCGGGCGTTACCAGCCGCTTGATGAGGTTATGGCCGGTTTTGATGGAGTAACCTCCGAAGATTTGCGACAGCTGGCTACCCGTCTGTTCCGTGATGACTGTCTGAATATCCAGATTATGGGCAAGGTTGATCCGCGCTGCTTTGCCGACAATTCGACCTTGATCTCGTTTTGATCACTGTTTCCCTGTATGACCGAATCCGCCGCCGCCCCGTTCAGTTTCCTTGCTGAACTGATCAACAAGCTTTAGTGTCGCCTGCACCACCGGCATAAACAGCATCTGGCAGACCCGTTCACCAGGCTGGATGGTGTAGGCCTCACTGCCCTGATTGCGGATTCCGATTTTTATCTCCCCCTGATAATCGCTGTCAATCACCCCGATGGTGTTGGCCAGTACGATGCCATGCTTGATCCCCAGGCCGGAACGAGGGGCAAGGATCGCCACCAGGCCGGGGTCGTGGATGCTGATGGCGATGCCGCTGGGAATGGTGACGGTCTCCCCGGGATGTACGGTTACCGACTGATCCAGACAGGCCCGCAGATCCAGCGCTGCTGAACCGTCTGTGGCGTACTCCGGCAGGGGGATGCTGTTGCCGATCAGGCGGCTCACAATTTTAGTTTCAATCTCTCGATGTTTCATGTAAAAAATCCCTTCTGAAATGATTCAAAATCTTTTAACGCGCAAGACGCAGAGACGCAAAGTAAAAACATAAAATCAGAAAAATGAAGTTTCACGCGACGACGTGACGTTCAAAACAAGATCTGTTTTGTGTCTGAGGCAAAAAACGATTTTCTCTGTGTCTCGCTGCTCACTCTGAAACTCTGCGTTAAAAACTATTGGAGGTTCTCACAGTATGCGTGATCCCCGCGTGGCGCAGATGGCCAAGGTGCTGGTTGATTATTCTACCCGGATCAAAAAAGGTGACCGGGTTTTGATAGCTGCAGCAGGTTTTGAGGCAGCACCACTGGTGAAAGAACTGTATGCACTCTGTCTGCAGCGTGGGGCTGACTACGTTGAATACAGCTTCAGCCAGCCCGAGATTGACCGCCAGTTCTACAACCTTGCCTCCAAAAAACAGCTTGAGGTCTTCCCCCAGCATAAGCTTGATTTCTACAAGACCCTGACCGCCTACATCGGGATTTCTGCCGGTGAAAACTCCATGGTCAACGCCACCAGCAACCAGAAATCAATGGTGGCCTATCAGAAGCTGACCCGTCCATTGGTTGACCAGCGGGTCAGGCATACCAAGTGGGTGGTAACCCGTTTTCCTACCCATGGTGCCGCACAGGAAGCGCGGATGTCGCTGGAAGAGTATGAGGATTATCTGTTTGGTGCCTGTAACATTGATTGGGCTGTTGAGTCAAAAAAGATGGAAAAGCTGAAGAAGCTGATGGATAAGACTGACCGGGTGCGTCTGGTCGGGCCGGATACCGATCTGTCTTTCAGTATCCAGGGGCTGGATGCCATCAAGTGTGATGGTCGCTACAACATCCCGGACGGTGAGGTGTTTACCGCACCGGTGCGCGATTCGGTGCAGGGGTGCATCACCTACAACTGTCCTACCATCTATCAGGGAAAAGAGTTTAACAACATCAGGCTTGAGTTTAAGGACGGCAAGATTGTCAAGGCAACAGCCGGTGAGATGACCAAAGCGCTTAACGATATTCTGGATACGGATGACGGGGCCCGCTATATAGGCGAGTTTGCCGTAGGAGTGAATCCCAATATACGTACACCGATGCGTAATATCCTGTTTGATGAAAAGATCTCGGGTTCGATTCATTTTACACCGGGTCAGGCATACGATGAGGCTGATAACGGCAACCGTTCTGCTGTGCATTGGGATATGGTCCGTCTGATGAAGGATGGCGAGATCCGGTTTGATGACCGCCTGATCCAGAAAAACGGGCGGTTCGTGTTGAAAGAGCTGGAAACCCTGAATCCGGTGAAGTAGCTGATGTTACTGCAGATAAATCCTGTAAATCCACAAACTCGCTTGATGGCGCAGGTGATCGACTGCCTTCAGAAGGGTGGCGTGATTGCCTATCCGACTGATACCACCTACGGCATCGGTTGCTCTATCTTCAGCAAAAAAGGGCTGGAGAGGATCTATCAGGTAAAGCAGCGGGACAAACGCAAGCCGTTTTCCTTTATCTGCTCTGATCTGTCCGAAGTCTCTCGCTATGCCCGTCTGACAAATCAGGCCTTCAAGATTATGAAACGCTATCTGCCCGGTCCCTACACCTTTGTGCTTGAGGCCAGCCGAGAGGTACCGGACCTGCTTACCACCAGACAGAAGACCGTCGGTATCAGGATTCCGGATAACCGGATCTGTCTGGCACTGGTGCAGGGGGTGGGGGTACCGATCGTGACCACCAGCGCCAACCTGTCCGGCGAGGATCCGGTGGGTGACCCGGATGAGATCCATCGCCAGTTCGGGCAAGCACTGGATCTGGTAGTGGACGGTGGACTGCTGACAACAGATGTAAGCTCGGTGGTCAGTCTTGCAGGAGATCAGCCGGAGTTGTTGAGGAAGGGGGCCGGTGACGTTTCCTGGTTGCCGGGATAGGAGGAACTGCATGGGAAATGACGGCATGGCGATCCATACAATGAGTGACAGCGACCGTGTTGTTGAGCTGCTGGCCCGCAGGAATGCCGAGCTGGCATCCCTGCTGGAGATCGGCAAGACCCTGATCTCTTCGCTTGAGTTGCGTGAAGTGCTGCAGGCGATCATGTCTCAGGTTGAACGGTTGCTGCAGCCTAAGACCTGGTCATTGCTGTTGCTGGATGAGGACAGCGGAGAGCTGAGTTTTGAGATAGCCGTGTCACCGGTTGCACAGGAACTGAAAGGAATCAGGCTTAAGATGGGGGAGGGGATTGCCGGCTGGGTGGCGCAGACCGGGCAGCCGCTGCTGATTCCTGATGTCAGCAAGGATCATCGTTTTGCAAGTCATGTGGCAAATGAGGTCGAATATCCGGTCAGTTCAATTCTCTGTGTCCCTCTGAAAATAAGGGACCGGGTGCTGGGAGTGATTGAGTTGATCAATACCTACGGTGAGCGGACCTTTGTTGATGACGACCTGCCATTACTGGGGGCAGTTGCCGATTTTGCCGCCATTGCAATCGACAACGCCAGTAACTACAAGCGGGTTAGCGAGCTGGTGGTGACCGATGACCTGACCGGTCTGCATAACGCCCGGCATTTTCATGAGCTTCTGGAGTATGAGCTTGAGCGCAGCAGACGTTACAAGAGTCAGGTTTCGCTGCTTTTCTTTGATCTTGACCACTTCAAATCGGTGAATGATCGCTACGGTCATCTGGTCGGCAGCCGGATGATTTCCGAGGTTGGTCAGCTGGTCAAGCGCCATATCCGTTCATCTGACCGAGCAGCCCGTTACGGCGGTGATGAATACGTGATCGTGCTGCCCAATACCGGCAAGCAGGGGGCGCTGGCAGTTGCCAACAATCTGTTGGAGCGGTTCCGTGCCCATCCGTTTAAAACCGACAGTAATGAACGGATCGTCATAACAGCAAGCTTTGGAGCTGCAACCTTTCCAGATGATGCTGTTGACCGTACCAGCCTGATCAGAGCTGCTGATTCCGCCATGTATGAGGCCAAGGAGGCGGGAAGAAACAGAGTGGAGTTTTTTTCAGGTAGTGATACCAGAGTTATGGCTTAACTTTTTGAATTGAAAGGATTTCCATGTATCGTTTGACTATAAGGACCGGCTTTGCTGCAGCACATAACCTGATCAATTACCAAGGGGATTGTGAAAATCTGCACGGTCATAACTGGAAGGTTGAAGTGACCGTAACAGCGGCAGAACTGGACCAGGCCGGGCTGGCAATCGACTTCAAGGTGCTGAAGAGGGAAACCAACAGCCTGCTTGACGAACTGGATCACAAATATGTTAATCAGCATCCTTTCTTCACCGAAATCTCACCTTCGTCTGAGAACATCTCCCGCTATCTCTACCAGGAGCTGTCTAAACGTCTGAACAACGGCAATGTCAAGGTTGAGCGGATCGGTGTCTGGGAGTCCGACAATGCCTGCGCAGAGTATTATGAATAGCTCGACACCGCTGATAGAGCTGTTTTCCTCCATACAGGGAGAGGGAGAACTTTCCGGGTATCGCCAGATTTTTATCCGGTTTCCCGGTTGTAATCTGGATTGCGCCTTTTGCGATACCCAGATTGATGCACCTTCGGTTTGCAGGATTGAGTCAACGCCTGGAACGGGAAGGTTTGAGGAAATTTCTCAGCCGGTCAGCCTTGGAACAGTGCTGGGAATTGTGAATCGATGGTGTAAACAGTTGCCCAACGCCCATCATTCAATCAGCATTACCGGTGGTGAGCCGATGTTGCATGCCGAGCTGCTTGCCGACTGGCTGCCGGAATTGAATATACTGTTACCGATTCATCTTGAAACCAACGGCACCTTGCCGGAATCGCTGCCTAAGCTTATTGAGCATATCGATTTTATCAGTATGGATATCAAGCTTCCCACCTCGGCTGCCACACCGGTTTTCTGGCAGGAACACCGTCATTTTCTTGAGATCGCCCTTGAACGAAATGTGTCAGTCAAAGTGATCGTCGGGGAACTTACAACTGAGCAGGAGTTGCTGCAGGCCTGTAAACTGGTTGCAGCGGTTGATGATGAGATTCCTTTTATTATTCAGCCGGTTACCGGGCGCGATGGCCGGGTTTCAGTGCCTGCCGAGCGGCTGATGCGTTTCCAGGCAAGAGCAGCCGGACAGCTGTCTGATGTCAGGATTCTGGCCCAGATGCACCGTTTTCTCGAGGTGGCCTGATGGTGCTGGAAGAGATGACCATGCCGCAGGTAGAAGCTGCTCTGGCAAACGGATGCTGTTCGGTGTTTCTGCCGTTTGGGGCACTTGAAGAGCATGGCCCCCATTTGCCGCTGTCAACTGATACCATCCAGGCCTATCAGGTGGGCAAGCGTGCTGCCGAATTGATCCCGCTCTTTGTGGCCCCCCCGATCCCCTATGGCAACTGCCGTTCTACCAACTGCCATCCCGGCACGATCTCTATTTCAACTACCACGCTACGCAGCCTGTTAAAAGATCTGGTCCGCTCTTTTTATCGACAAGGTATGCGCAACGTGGTGGTGTTGACCGGTCATGCCGGAGGTGCCCATCGTCTGGCCCTGCAGGATGCCGGCGAAGAGCTGCTGGAAGAGCTGCCGGAGCTGCGGATAGCGGTGGTGACGGAATATGAACTGGCCAAGGATGAGGGGAAGGCAATTATCGAAACTCCAGGCGATGCCCATGCCGGTGAGATTGAGACATCCCGGATCATGCACAGCCATCCCGGTCTGGTACAGGGGAGCGCGCCTGAAGAATATCCGACCTTTCCTGTCGGTATTCTGGTGAGGGACAAGCGCCGCTACTGGCCGGGAGGTGTTTGGGGAAATCCGTCCAGAGCCACGGCTGAAAAAGGTGCCAGGATTGAAGAGCTGGTGGCTGCCAAAGTGGTAACGTTGGTTAAGGCGCTGGAGTCGGGGCAGTATGTCTGATCAGATGCCGCAGCGCGAATATACCCTTGCCAATGGTTTGTCTGTTACCGTTACTGATGTCTCTCGACACTACTACGGCGGTTACTGGCAGGTTGCCCTTGAGGCAAGTTGTCTGGTTGGTTTGGAAACAGCCTTTTTTGACTGTTCCGAAACAGCTGAGGCAGCCCGGCGTCTGCTGGGCGACGCGGTTCCGTTTGTACGGCGTCTGGAACGGATGGCTGTCCATGGTGAAGAACTGGATGCGGTTCGTGAAGAGCTGCTGCAACGGATTGAGCGCCACCTGCTTGGGTTTCTTGCCCATGAACGTTTTCCGGAGCGGTTTATCCAGACCGAATTCCAGCAGAGAAACAAGAGAACAGCTCGCGGTTTTCCCTGTCTGGTATGATGGTTCATGAACTGGAAATTGAACGTCTGGCCCTAGGAGGGAACGGGGTGGGACGGATTGACGGCAAGGTCTGCTTCGTGCCGTTCAGTGCGCCGGGTGACCGGCTGAAGGTGCGGATCGTGCGGGAGCATCGCTCTTGGTGCGAGGCTGAGCTTGTCGAACTCATTGAAGCCTCTGCCATGCGGGTGAAGCCCCGTTGTCCGGCCTTTGGTCTGTGCGGCGGCTGCGACTGGCAGCACCTTGACTATGATGCTCAATGTCATGCCAAACAGCAGATTCTGACCGAGACCCTGCAGCGGGTTGCCAAGCTGGAAGAGCCTAATGTTGTTGCGACTGCAGCATCAGAGCTGCAATACGGTTACCGGGCACGGGCACAGTTCAAGCTGCACCTCACTCCATCCGGTCTTGCGGTCGGTTTTTACCGGCGCGGGTCCCGCTATGTTATCGACCTGCCACACGGCTGTCCGGTGGTCACTCCGGCCATCAATGCCGCCATGGCACGTTTACGCCGGCTCCTGCAGGAGTTGCAGGATGCCGACCGGGTTCCGCAGGTAAGTCTTGAAGAAGGATTGTCAGGAGTTGCGGCAATCGTCCATTATATCGGTACAGACCGGAAACGGCTGCTCCAGCTGCTCAAACAGCGTGAGACTGAGCTGGGACTGGCAGGCCTGTTTCTGCAGACAGGCCGTAAGGATTCGCTTCAGCAGGTTTTCGGAAGCGGGCATCTCGGCTATACCGTGCCCGTTTATGGTGATAATCGCTCAATGCAGCTTGGGTATGAGATCGGCGGGTTTTCCCAGGTAAACCGCAACCAGAACCGTGCCATGATCAGACTGGCAGGCCGGTATGCCCAACCGGAAAAGAACCTGCGTCTGCTGGATCTTTACTGCGGCAACGGCAATCTTTCCCTGCCGTTGTCCGGGCAGGTGCAGGAGCTGCTGGGGGTAGAGGAGTTCGCCCCTTCGCTTGCATCGGCAGTTGACAATGCCCGTCAACTTCGTGTAAACAATAGCACTTTCAAATGTCATGATGCTTCTACCGCTCTGTCTCAGCTGCTTGAGCAGAAGATGACATATGATCTGGTGCTGCTGGACCCGCCCCGTGCAGGAGCCGTTGAGGTGGCCAGGTGTCTGGGGGAGATGGGACCGGAGCGGATTGTGTATGTATCCTGTGACCCTGCAACACTGGCCCGTGACCTGGCCATACTCTGTCACAGCGCCGGTTATCATCTGGCTGAAGCAACACCCCTGGATATGTTTCCCCAGACAGGGCATCTGGAGACCGTGGCGTTATTGACAAAATCCATGAAACCTTGATTTTTTTTATATTGCATTCTGTACCACAAACAAGGAGCGTACCATGAACAAGTCGGAACTGATTGAAACCTTTGCTGTCCAGCGTGAAATTTCTCACAAGCGGGCTGAAGAGGTGGTCAACATGATCTTTAACTCCATGAGTGA
>CAZOTC010000049.1:0-14921 GCA_964582605.1 uncultured Geobacter sp.
ATCAACGGGACCTGATTGAAGCCCTGAAAGACCCGGCTGAAGCTGCTGCATACCTGAACGCAGCGCTTGAAGAGGGGGACAAGGAAGCCTTTCTTCTTGCCTTGCGAAACATTGCTGAAGCTAACGGCGGAATGAAGGCGGTTGCTGAAAAGGCCCACCTGAACCGGGAAAGCCTGTACCGTACCCTGTCACGCCGGGGCAACCCTGAAATCCGCACGTTGTTCAGCTTGCTGCATGGAGTTGGTTTGCGCCTGCATGTGATGCCTGAAGAAGTAGCAGTCTGATTCCTTCACACGGGAAGGCGTACCAGCTATCTTCACAACTCACTGTTTTTTGTACGTTGTGTCGTTGCGCCGCTGTATGCAACTGTTTTTTTGAAGTTAATTGGTTTTGAGGATGACAATGGTGTTGTGGCAGGGCAGGTGATGGGACGTAACTTGTTGATATACGAAAGGCCCCGGTTCCCACGCCGGGGCCTTTCCGTTTTCATGGCGGAAAACGTGCCTTTAGGCCTTTTCAGGTACCGCTTTTTTCACTGGGCCGTTCATACGGATGGCAGCGGCAAACTCCATCCAGAAAACGAGGTAGATCGAAATCATCAGAGAGAGACCGATATTCTGGTTCTCGGCGCCCAGCGCCTTGGCAAGAATTGGTGATGCAAAACCGGCGCCAAGTGTACCGGTTACCCGTTCAAGCAGGTAGAAGACTGGCAGTGTCAGGATGGTACCCACCACCATGATAGAGATACCGGGAATCCGCTTGATCCAGTATTTGGGGGAGAAGCCGAACATGCGCATAAATATGACCACCCAGATGATCCAGACCGAGTAGTCAACGGCTGCGTCAGGCAGGGCCAGCTTGTTCTTTACCAGAGCAACTTCAAGGATGGTAACCATGGCAAGCAGGGTGAACAGCCAGTTGAACTTTTCTGACGCCTGAGTCTGCCAGTTACGGCTGTCAGGGGCAGGAGCCTCGTTGTATGAGTGATTATGGGTACCCAGCGCTGAAAACAGAATGGCAAACCAGATGCCGGCGTTATGGAACAGCAAGGAAGAGTGGTTACCGGCGATGTTGGCGATACGGGCCATTGGATCGCGGATAAAGTCAGCAGCAATACGCATCAAGAACAGGTTGACAATTACAGAACAGGCGATGATGACAGCCAGAGTAAATATTCGTCGAGGCAGCAGATAGGGGTCTACACGATCAGGGAAACCGATGATGAAGGCGAACCAGATCAGATACATGATCAGAGGGATACCGAAGCAGATGCCATAGACTGAATTGCCTGCAAAGTCACCGTTTTGTGCATAAATAATGAATTTATCCTTGATTGTCGCATCGGTGTTTGCTGCCCTGACAACCTCTTTGGGTACCGTCTTCAGATGAGGTAATAATCCCATGGCATACCAGCCATGATCACCCTGAGTCGTATCTACGACCCAGTAGTTGTCGCTGCCCATCATCTCATCAAGACCCTGGAAAATACGCATATTGAAGGCAGCACAGATAACGCAGACTATCAGAAGCAGTGCAGCGTGAGATAGTTTCATCGGCATGGCAGATCTCCCCTTAATCCTTGTGAGTGGTCCAGAACATTGATACCGCATTAGCAGCAAACAGACCATACAGCCACATGGTGTTCCAGGCTGGTCCGGACCAGTGGCTGCCATGGCCGCCACCAATAACGCCTGCAGCAACAATGATACCTACCATGGCGGTAAAGGATACCATGGCAACTGCCCGAAGAATCGAACTGTTCCGCCAGGTGTGACGTTCAAGTTCCTCAATCCGTTGCATCAACTCAAGCTCTCTCTGGGTCATTTCTCTTCTCCTTTGCGAAGATAATTGCCGTAATAAGTATGCTTACTGTCAAAGTGACAAGGAGTGTTACCGTGTTCGTTCCGCTGGAAAGCAAGTAGAGCATCTGGATATCCTTTCTGGCTGGAATCTGTCAGCAGGCTGCAGCTGCAAACAGTGACTCCTGAGGGTAACGATCTGCCAGTTCCTGGTATTTTGCGCATTCACAGTAGCGCTTGCTGCAGTAACGGATAATCATGTTGACATCGTGAGGAGAAATGTAGCCACACCCCACATCGCAAAAATCATCATTTTTTCCATAATATGGGCAGATAGGTTTGTTCGGCATTCTGTCATCCTGTTATAGTGGAAAGCGTGATAGCTTACATTTAGCAAGTAGCGTGCCATACACAAAAAAACAACTATAACAGCTAGTTACTAATCAGTCAGAGACTTGCAACAGATAACCCCCATCCAGCCGCTCTACCTTAACGCATTGATATCAATAACCTATTCAAAACTTTGCAACAAAAAGAGATTTGCGGATTTGCGAATGCTAAATGGTGGGTGTGCAATATTGCAGAAATGCGAACTCGAAAATAATGTGCAGAAACTATCCCCTCAAAAAAAGAGGGTATGGTCTATCAGACCACACCCCCTTGCTATCCTTCTGATCACTTCTGAGAAATCAGCCGTCGTTGTGGCAGATCCTCACTAGAAATGGTTGGAACTTAACGGGCTTTGTCCATCTGGCTCTTCAACAGATCGCCAAGATTTGAGGTTGCCTCGCCCTGACCACCACCGAGATATGACTCAAATTCAGCCTTCTCAGTGGCCGCTGCCAGTGACTTGACTGACAGGGAAATACGCCGCTCACGAGAGTCTGCATTCAGGACAACGGCCTCAATGGTATCACCAACAGCAGCAAAGTCCTTTGCAGAAGGCACTTTTTCACGAGACAGCTCAGAAACATGAATAAGTCCTTCAATTCCTTCTTCAATTTCAACAAAGACGCCGAAATCAGTGGTTGAAGCGACCTTACCAAAGATGCGGGTACCCGGTGCATACTTCTGAGGAACCAGTGACCAAGGATCTGGCGTCAATTGCTTGATACCCAGCGATACACGCTCATTCTGGGGATCAACCTTGAGAACAACAGCCTGTACCAGGTCACCTTTACTGTACACATCGCCAGGATGCTTGACCCGCTTGGTCCAGGATATGTCTGAAACATGCACAAGGCCGTCAATGCCTTCTTCAATCCCAATGAACATGCCGAAGTCCGTCATGTTCTTGATCTGACCCTCCAGCTTGGTACCAACCGGATAGCGCTCGGAAATAGATTGCCATGGATTGTCGCCAACTTGTTTCAGTCCCAGGGAAATCTTGCGATTCTGGAGGTCAACCCCGAGAACGACTACATCTACCTGGTCGCCGATTGACAACATATCAGCAGCCTTGCGGACACGCTTGGTCCACGACATTTCCGAGACGTGAACAAGGCCTTCAATACCAGACTCAAGCTCAATAAATGCACCGTAATCCATCAGACTGACAACCTTGCCGGAGATACGGGCACCTTCCGGATAGCGGTTGGCGATATCCTGCCAGGGATCATTCAAGGTTTGTTTGATACCAACGGACACCTTGCCTTTTTCCTTGTCAAACTTGAGAATCTTGACCGTCACTTCCTGGCCCGGCTTTAATACGTCTGCGGGCTTACCAACACGTCCCCATGAAATATCGGTTACATGCAGAAGACCATCAACGCCCCCCAGATCAACAAACGCACCATACTCAGTCAGGTTCTTGACCACCCCCTGCATAATCTGGCCTTCTGACAGTTTTTCCATGGTGGCCTTACGAGACTCGGCACGTTCTTCTTCAAGCAAAGCACGTCTGGAAAGAACGATATTCCCACGTTTTTGATTCAGGCTGATAACCTTGAACTGGCTGGCGATACCGATGTAGGCATCACCATTGCCGGAAGGGCGGGTATCAACCTGCGATGCAGGGAGAAATGCGTTTATGCCGCCAATAGCAACCGTGAATCCGCCATTGGTCTTGGCAATGATGGTACCCTCAAGAACAGCTCCTTCACCACCGGCTTCGTGGATGGTTTCCCAGGCAGCCATCTGGTCTGCACGCTTCTTGGAAAACTTGTTGCCCCCGTCACGGCTGGAAACAACCTTCACCTTGTCGCCAACACTGACCTTTACATTGCCCTCAGCATCCTTGAACTCGCTGATCGGAACAAAGCCTTCAGATTTACGGCCAACATCAACCAGCACCGTATCCGGGTCAACACGAACAACCGTCCCTTCAAGTATTTTATCCCGTTCCGGCCGTTCCTTCTGCTCCTTCAGACTGGCACTGAACAGTTCTGCAAATTCGTTGCTCTGGTGCTCAACGTCCATTTCATCAGTATCTACGTTGAGCCGTTTCACTTCAGTCATAAGACCCATACCCCCTGGTTGATTTTCGCCGCCTGGCTGCCGCCGACCGATAGCAGGCGCGAG
This sequence comes from uncultured Geobacter sp., assembly GCA_964582605.1. Lineage (GTDB taxonomy): Bacteria > Desulfobacterota > Desulfuromonadia > Geobacterales > Pseudopelobacteraceae > Trichlorobacter. The sequence continues at coordinate 4,320 of CAZOTC010000049.1, forward strand.
TTGGTTACTTTTACATACTTTTATTTATAATTCAATGCGAATTGTTCACCTTTTCAAGACGCTCCATCACCTCATCAATAATCCATTTTGGTGTTGAAGCTCCAGCAGTGACGCCAACTGTTTCAACCCCCTGAAACCATGTAGAATCTATTTCTTCAGCAGTTTCAATGTGGTAGGTTTTAGGCTGAATTTCTGTGCAGATTTCAGCAAGCCTTCTGGTATTGGCACTGTTGTAACCACCAATCACAATCATACAGTCAACCTGTTGAGCCATTTCAGTGGCTTCCTGCTGCCTGACCGCCGTTGCATCACAGATAGTGTTGTAAACCCTGACCTCTCCACCTCGTTTCAGACATTCAGTAACCACGCTTTTCAGGTTATCGAATGATTGGGTAGTTTGGGCAACAACCCCCATCTTGCCCATCTTGGGCAGCTTTTTCACCTGCTCACCTGAGGCAACGACAAAGACCTTTTCCCTGCCGTATGAAACGATCCCCTGAACTTCCGGATGATCTGCATCACCTACAACCAGCACATCATAACCCGCTTCAGAAAGGTACTTAACATGTTCCTGGGCCTTCTTGACAAAGGGGCAGGTAGCGTCAACGACCTCAAGCTGTTTCTGATGGGCCTCTTCCATCTCACTGGCAAGCACACCATGGGAACGGATAATGACTGTTCCGTTCAGTACACCTGATAGATCCTTGACCACCCCTACCCCCATCTCCTCAAGTTTATTGACAACCTGCGGCGAATGAATGATCGGTCCGAGGGTAAAGGTCTTCTGATCCTTACCTGCTGCTTCAAAGGCCATCTGGGTGGCCCGCTTTACACCAAAACAAAATCCGGCACGTTTTGCCAGAATCACTTTCATTTCTGTGCATCCTTTCCTGCAATGCGGTTTTGATATGCCTGTTCCATCAAGGCTATCACCTGGTCTATGGTTAACCCTGTTGAATCAATGGCGATCGCATCGTCTGCCTGCCGCAAAGGAGCCAACGCACGTTCCGAATCCTGACGATCCCGTTGGATAACCTCCTGAATCGTCTCCTCAAGTCCGGCAGCCACCCCTTTGGACTGAAGCTCAAGATACCTGCGCCTGCCCCGTTCTTCTGCTGATGCAGACAGAAAAAACTTCAATTCTGCATCCGGAAATACGACCGTACCGATATCCCTGCCATCTAAAACTACCCCGCCCTTGGCTCCCATCCTGCGCTGCAGGGTCATCATGGCCTCACGCACCGGTGCCAAGGCGGATATTTTTGATGTCAGCATGGATATTTGAGGTGTTCTGATCTCGTGCGTAATATCCTTCCCATTTGCAAGAACCCTGGTGGCTCCGTTTTGCAACTGCAATTCAACCTCTGCGTTTGAGCTGAACTGTGCAACAGCCTGGTGATCATTAAAGTCAAGAGCTGTTTCCCGTGCCAGCCAGGCCATGGCACGATACATGGCCCCGGTATCAATCTCAAGGTACCCGAGACGTTTGGATAAGGCACGGCTGATGGTGCTTTTACCGGCTCCTGAAGGCCCATCAACGGCTATGACAATCCCCCGCTCCCGCTTCATCGTACTGACACGCTGTTTAACAGCTCGAAAAAGCCTGGAAATGATGTTGCAACACAGGAGACATCGTCAATCCGGACCTCGCTGCGGCAAACCAGGGCAGCCACAGCCAGTGACATGGCAATCCGGTGATCGCCAAAACTGGCTATATTTCCGCCTGCCAGGGAAGAGACGCCCTGAATCACCATACCGTCCTCGGTTTCAGTAATCTCACCAGCTCCAATTGTTCGCAGGTTTGTTGCAACAGCAGCAATCCGGTCGGTTTCTTTGACCCGCAACTCTTTTGCGTCACGGATAACCGTTGTCCCTTCAGCAACTGACGCAGCAACAGAGAGAACCGGAAACTCATCGATGGCACGAGGGACCAGGTCGCCACTGATTTCAATCCCCTGTAAGCGGGACGACCTGACCAGCAGATCCGCCACCGGCTCTCCAGACACCTCACGCTGGCCCTGCAGCGTAATATCCCCCCCCATAGCCAGCAGAATATCCAGAACACCGGTACGGGTGGGGTTTACCCCTACATTCTGAATCAACAGTTCTGAACCGGGGACTATCAGGGCGGCCACCATAAAAAAGGCTGCTGATGAGATATCCCCGGGTACGATAATTTCCTGTCCCTGCAACTCCTTGCCGCCGCGTACCGTAACCCCGTTGCTGAAGGTATCCAGATCTGCACCGAAGAACCGGAACATCCGTTCGGAATGGTCACGGGAAAGGGATGGCTCTGTCACGCGGGTCTCACCGGTCGCGTACAGGCCTGCCAGCATCAAGGCCGATTTGACCTGGGCACTTGCAATCGGTGAAATATACTCAATACCTGTCAGGGGTGAGCCGGTAATGGCCAGAGGTGCCAGTGTGCCGTTCCCACGCCCGGCAATCTGTGCCCCCATCCGCCGCAACGGTTCACTCACCCGCTTCATCGGACGTTTGCGCAGATACTTGTCTCCAGTCAACACGGAAAAAAATGATTGGCCGGACATCAGTCCGGTCATCAGCCTGATGGTGGTGCCGGAATTACCGCAGTCAAGCACATCATCCGGCTCTTTCAGGCCATGCAGGCCAACACCACGCACCGTAACCGTCTGGCCATCATCTTCAATCGGCACCCCCATAGAGCGAAAAGCCTTCATTGTTGAGAAGTTATCTTCTCCACGCAAAAAATTACTGATTCTGGTCGTGCCTTGAGCCAGAGAGCCCAGCATGATTGAGCGGTGGGAAATGGATTTATCACCCGGGACAGCAAGCTCGCCCCGAATTGCCCGGACAGCTGACATGGTCATTGATTGCGCATGTTCGTGCATGGTCACTCCAAAAGAACTCATAAGAAATGTCAGGTTATTGCATCCCGCAGACGTTTTGATGTTGTGAAATAATGTTCAAGCCACCTGTCGTCAGCTGCTGCAATTTTTTCTTTTAAAACAACAAATTCCTGTTGGTAACGATCCAACAGTGCCAGCAGTGCAACACGGTTCATCAAGGCGATGTCACGCCACATTGCGGGGTCAGATGAAGCTATTCGGGTAAAATCCCTGAAACCTCCTGCTGAAAAGGCAAGAATGTTTTCTTCTTCGTCAGCAGAACCGGCGACTGCATGCACCAGCGCATAGGCAACCATGTGGGGCAGATGTGAGACTGCAGCAAAGACCCGGTCATGGGTCAGAGGGTCCATACACTCTACGGTGCAGCCGATCGCTTCCCAGAGCGATTGAACACGCCTGAGCGCCTGCTTGTCAGTGTGACTGGTGGGGGTTAAAATACACCGCCGTCCTTGAAACAGTTCGGGAAATGCTGCTCCTGCTCCAGATTTTTCAGTGCCGGCAATCGGATGGCCGCCAACAAAAAAACAGTCATCCGGTATCAGTGTTTCACAGGCAGCAACCAGTTCATTCTTGACGCTTCCACCATCTGTCAGTATAGCCCCACCAGGAAGATAGGGGGCACATATCTTCACAACTGAGGTAATTGAACGGACCGGCACAGCCAGAAACACCAAGTCTGCGTTTGAAACAGCTTCGGCATAACCGTCAGCGGCCTCATCAATCAGCTTAAGACGCAGAGCCTTGTCAAGGTTTGAGCGGTCATGATCGAAGCCGATCACTCGTTTTACCATGCCTGCAGCTTTTAAGGCACAGCAGAAAGAACCGCCGATAAGTCCTACGCCGATCACCGCAAGAGTATTGATTGAAGTTTGAGTCATCGTGCTTTCGGATAGGAGCCGAGTACTTTGAGAAACAGACAGAAACTTTTCAGTTCTTCTATCGCTTCACGAACAGGAACTTCAGAGATATGGCCAACCATATCAAGAAAAAAGATATACTCCCAGGCCTTGGTTTTGACCGGACGAGACTCGATCTTTGAGAGGTTTACCCCGCGACGTGCAAACGGCTCCAGCATCCGGTAAAGAATACCCGGCTCATCCTTAACGGAAAACAGGATTGATGTCTTGTCCTTCCCGGAAGGTTCCGTCAGTTTGCGTGAAACGACAATGAAACGGGTAAAGTTATTAACCTGATCCTCAATACGGGAACGCACTACCTTTAACCCGTAGTGCTCTGCTGCTGACCCGCTGGCAATGGCAGCTGCATTCAGATCTTCAGATACAATCTGGGCAGCCAAAGCGGTTGAGGCAACATCCACAAGTGGTACGTTGGGAAGGTTTTCTTCAAGCCAGTGGCGGCACTGGGCCAGGGCCTGAGGATGGGAGTAGACCTTGCGGACATCTTCCATCCGGCCGGTTCTGGAAAGCAGATCGTGAGAAACTTCCAGAAGCACTTCGGCATTGATCTTCAAGTCGCTGTCAACAAACATATCAAGGGTATGGGAGACCATCCCTTCAGTAGAATTTTCAACTGGAACGACCCCATAGAGCGCCCTACCCTTTTCAACCTCTTCAAAAACAGCTGGAATGGACTTTTGAGGAACTAACTGGGCCGACAAGCCAAACTGTTGCATGGCTGCAATATGGGTAAAGGTGGCGAGAGGTCCTAAAAATGCTACATGTATTGGTGATTCAAGCGCGAGACAGGCTGACATTATCTCACGGAATATACCACGGAAAGCCTCCTCCGGCAGTGGTCCCTGATTGAGGCGTGCAACTCGTTCGTAGACCTCACGTTCACGGCTTGGCACATGAAACTCGCGGTCCAGTCCGGCTTTTAACCTTCCCACCTCTGAAGCGACCTTGGCCCGCTGATTCAGCAGCTCCACCAACTGTTCGTCAATCTGGTCTATCTCTGATCGTAACTTCTCAAGGCTCTTCGGCATTGACATGGGAACTCTTCCGGAACCGACATGATGTATACAATTTTAAGGAGCGTTACCATAGTTGATACATAGCTAAAAGGCAACATTTTTGGCCATACATCGGATATAGTATTGCCTGTATTGCAGCCTTATTACGCCAAAAGGGCGGGATTGCTCCCGCCCTTTTGGGTTGTGCTGAAAAATACTGTTAAATATCGTAGTACAGGGCAAACTCCAGCGGTACCGGACGCATACGAACCGGGTTAACTTCGGCTTCCATCTTGTACTCAATCCACTTCTCAATGACGTCAGGAGTAAAGACGTCACCTTTCAGCAGGAAGTCATGGTCAGCCTCAAGGCACTTGAGCGCCTCGTCCAGGCTGCCCGGAGCAGAAGGAATATCCTTCAGCTCTTCAGGGGACAGACCGTAGATATCCTTATCCAGCGGCTGGCCTGGATCGATCTTGTTCTCGATACCATCCAGACCTGCCATCAGCATGGCAGCAAAGGCCAGGTAGCCGTTGCAGGACGGGTCCGGAGTACGGTACTCAATCCGCTTTGCCTTGGGATTGGTGGACATCATCGGGATACGCAGAGAAGCGGAACGGTTACGGCTGGAGTAAGCCATATTGACCGGAGCCTCAAAGCCCGGCACCAGACGCTTATAGGAGTTGGTGGTCGGGTTGGTGATGGAACACAGAGCCTTGGCATGCTTGATGATACCGCCGATGTACCAGAGAGCCATCTGGGACAGGCCGCCGTATTTGTCACCGGCAAAAAGGTTCTGGCCGTCTTTCCAGATGGACTGGTGGCAGTGCATACCGGAGCCGTTATCGCCGTACAGCGGCTTGGGCATGAAGGTGACGGTCTTGCCGTTACGATAGGCAACGTTCTTGATAACATATTTGAACCACTGCAGCTGATCAGCCATATCAACCAGCGAAGAGAAACGCATATCGATCTCAGCCTGACCACCGGTGGCTACCTCATGGTGCTGACACTCAACGCGGATACCGACTTTCTGCAGTTCTTGAACCATTTCGTTACGCAGGTCGTTCTGGGAATCAACCGGCGAGCAGGGGAAGTAGCCTTCCTTGTGGCGTGGCTTGTAGCCCAGGTTGGGGAACTCTTCACGGCCGGTGTTCCATGCGCCTTCAACGGAGTCAACCATGTAGAACGCCTGGTTGGCGGTGGAGTCATAACGGACTTCATCAAAGATGAAGAATTCTGCTTCAGGCCCGAAGAACGCGGTGTCGCCGATACCGGTTGACTTCAGGTACGCCTCGGCCTTACGGGCGATGTTACGTGGGTCGCGGGTATAGTCTTCTTTGGTGATCGGATCAAAGATGTTGCAGATCAACGAAAGCGTAGGCACGGCAATGAACGGGTCTATCTTGGCAGAACTCGGATCCGGAAGCAGGATCATGTCGGATGCGTGGATCGGCTGCCAGCCACGGATGGAGGAACCGTCAAACCCCTGCCCCTCTTCAAAGGTATCCTCATCGAACTCGGTAATAGGTACCGATACATGCTGCCAAGTACCGATAAAATCCATAAACTTGTAATCAACCATCAAAACGCCATTTTCTTTGGCAAATTCCACTACCTGCTTCGGTGTCATCAAACTTCTCCTTTCGGGTTAAATATAATAATTACAAAGCGTCTTCACCTGTTTCACCGGTTCTTATACGCACTACCGCCTCAACCGGCGTCACAAATATCTTGCCGTCTCCGATCCTGCCGGTCTTGGCTGCCTTTTCAATGGCTTCAACAACTTTAGGAAGGACTGCATCAGCAACAATAATTTCAAGTTTGATTTTTGGTATAAAATCAACGACATATTCAGCCCCGCGATAGAGCTCGGTATGCCCTTTCTGCCGACCGAAACCCTTTACTTCGCTGATGGTAATTCCCTGAATCCCTATTTCGTTCAAGGCTTCCTTGACTTCATCCAGCTTGAACGGCTTGATGATTGCTTCTACTTTTTTCACAGTCATCCCCCCTTCTTGGCTCTATAGTTTGAATGATGCACAACATTGGGTTGAAGCGCATTGCTTGTCAATCATGTCTGGATGTATGCAATCAGATTGCCAAAACCGCAGCCTGGCATATCTCTATGAATTTAAATGAATTATTGAAAAACAAAGAATAGGCAAGCAGAGAATGAAGCACAAAAAAAAGGCAGCGCCATAAATTATTGCCTTTTTTTTAGACAATGGTGACAGAATCAGCGTCAGGTTGCTAACTCTTTAAGCTCCCGAATAATCTGAACCTGCCGCTGGTTGATATAGTAGGCCAAAGACTGCTGGGAATGGCGGTCTGGATGAAATTCAAGAATACAGGTATAGGGTGGAACAGTACCAAGCAGCCGGGTGATGGTACAGGCTGCGCCGATCTCACGCAGTGAGCAGTCGTCAGGTGCTTCCAGTTTGAGCATAAGGTTTACTTCCATGCCCGGATCAAGACCTGAGGCATCGTTAACAAGTAGTGCCACCCCTCCCAGCGATATATCGCGAACCGAAGCGGGACGAATATCATTTCCGAGATAGATATCTACATCTGCACGATGACCGTCAAGGCAAACCCGCACAAAGCGACGCAGGTCAGAACGTATTTTTGCATAATGAAAGCGCGAGAGTATAACCCGTCTGCGGGCTGTGTTGATGTAGAACACCTCACCAACCAGATCATCCGGTACCGGGCTTTTAGGGTGTGACCTGATCAGGGTTTTCTTTTCAAGGGTAATTACCTTGGCCTGATATTCATGGATCTCAAATTCTGCCATCTCGTTTTCCACTGAAACCAGACGACCATCGTACGAAACCGGTATCTCTTTATAATAATTCAAAAAGGAGAAGGTCTCTCCGACCATCCCCTTAAGAAACTGTATAATAACAAGTTCATCCTCATGGGCGGTTCCACGGACGACCTTGTCATAATAGGTAATAGTCACTGAAAAATCCTTAACAAGTGAAGTAAGCTGGTGAGAATATTGGAATTGCTTTGATACTATAAAAGCAGTATAGTTTACTGTCTTCAAATTTTTTATCAGAAAAGAGCAGACTTAACAAGTGCGAATACAGCGAATAAAAACGACAGATGACAAACACCAGCAACGTGCCGGTCTTCTGCATTTTACGTGGCTGGCGGTCCTGTTCTCAGTAATTATCCTGGTTTCTTATCCGGCAACGGCAGATATATACCGTTTTGTCACCATTGACGGGGTTGAGTCTTTTACCGACATACCGCTCGAGAAAAATGCCCAGCTTGTTATCAAAAGCTCGGACAAGCCCCAGTCAAAAAAAACAGCACGTTCACTCTCCCGTGAAACAAAACGGACACCACAACCTTCCCTCAAAGAAATCATAGAAAAGACCATCCAGGCTCAAGTTAACCCGGATAGCAGTTCCATGGAAAAGGTTGATGTCGCGCTACCGGTAAACGGCATCATTACATCCGGCGTTGGCATGCGGATTGATCCAATAGATGGCCAATGGCGTCATCACAACGGAATTGATATTGCCGTACCTACCGGCACACCGGTTCAAGCTGTTGCAGATGGCGTTACGGTTTATTCCGGCCTGAGATCCGGGTATGGCTGGACCGTGCTGATAGAACACGAAAATGGTATGATTACGTTGTATGGACACAACAGCCAAAATATTGCAGACCATGGTCAGGCTGTAAAAAAAGGAGACACTATTGCCCTCGCCGGCAGCACCGGTCGTTCCACCGGCCCCCATGTGCATTTTGAGGCATGGCAGTCAGGAAATAATATTACTGCTGCGTTTATGCCTGGAAGTACGGTAAAAATAGCCTCTGCCTCAAACATCTCAAGACAGCGGGCCAGCTTCCGTAAAGAAGTCCTGTCTGACGGTTCATTACTGATCACGAATATTCCCGGCTCTCTTCGATGATGCACCACCAACTGGAGCGATACGCCCGACTCCTCGTGGATGAAAAGTGCGCACGAGAACACCGGATTGGTATCAGCGCACAAAATGATTCGGTTTATTGCTACGGCGCAGATGATCTCTCCGGGTTTGCAGCAGATATTCTTCAGCAGTTGGACTGTACGGCCATTATCATAGCTGAGCCAAAGCATCCCTTCCCTTTCCTGCTCGCACAACGCCTGTCACCAGCTAGTTCAACCATTGTCCCCGGAGACTCCGAGTCCAAAACATCTCTCCACGATATCCCGGTTGTCAGAAGAACAGAGGATGTGAAGCAACAAAGGGATGCAGTCTGTGCTGCTTTAAAAAGACGTAAAGGCTGCATTGTCGAGGGAATAGGCATGGTAAGCCAGGGCGCACTAACCATTGAACAGGCCTACATAACCTGGTCTTCACTGATGCATGCCACCACCATCAAATTTCTGGCAGACCTGCTTGCTGAAGGACCTGCCTCACCCAATGAATCCTCAGCAATACAAACCTTCAAAAGCAGCTTGAAGCCGCTCTGCTCTGACGACATCCCTGTGTTTTTGTCGCCTCTAACCTCATCTCTGGATATTGTGCCTGAAATGTGTCGTGCTGGTCAGACGACTGTCCGGATGGGACTGGTTGACTCTTTTTTTGGAAATATATCCTGGTCAACCGATGACAGGATCTATATCTCACAGACCTCTGCACGCATGGACGAACTTGCCGAACAAATTGACCAGGTGCCTTTTGACGGATCGACCACCACCGGACTTACCGCCTCAAGTGAGTTGCCGGCCCACACGGCTGTCGTCAGGGAAACCGGTGTTCAGGCAATTGTTCATGGACACCCCAAATTTCCGGTTATCATGAGTTTTTTCTGTACACCAGGAGAATATGACGGAATGTGTGATATTGATGATATTCCGGTAGTCCAGGGGGAAGGTGGAATGGGAGGCCTTGCTGAAAGCTTGCCTAAGGCCTTCAAGCAGACCGGGAAAAAGGCAGTTATTGTGAAGGGACATGGTGTCTTTGCAATCAGCCAGGACAATTTTAAAGAAGCTCTTTACACACTTGCCCGAGTTGAACAACAGTGCAGAGAAGGTTATTTTCAACGATTGGAAGAGAGGTTTGAGCTATAACAGGGCATTGAAAAACTATTCCGGAGGCCGTCTGCTTCGTTGCGCGGTGCTCGCTCCATCGCCTAACCAGCTGTTATATCTCAGTCGCTGCGCTCCGTGCGCCTTGCATCCGGCCTTCCTCTTAACGTTTTTCAATGACCTGATAAAACTCTGATAAACAAAGGCAGCATCGATCAAAAAAAGAGGGAGTACAGAAACTCTGTACTCCCCCGTTCATACTAACGCTACAATTTTATTAAGGGAAACTAGCAACCGGCAGTCTTGCGGAAAAGCTTGCTTTCCTTGTTGGCATCGTCATACTTCACGCGCACTTCATCGCCAACAACGATACGCTTATCCTTAAGCTTATCAACGGTCAGCTGATCCTTTACAACAACTTCCACCTTTGCGCCGCTCTTGCCGTCCTTGAGCATCACCTTGGCTACAGCACCCTCAACTTTAATACTTTCAATAACACCTGTCAGTTTTTGCTCAGCAGCAAAAGCCATTGAAGATACACTTAAAAAAGCAGCCATCAGTACTACAGATACCATTTTTTTCATTGTTGCATACTCCTTTGTGAGGTTAAAAACTTGTGTTTATAATATTCAACTATTGATATTAGTGCAAGTATTTTCACGATAAATTTATTAGACGCTGAGGCATTGAAGGTAGCGTTGACATCTGCCATTAAAAATTGTATACACTATACACTTTATTCTGACCAATTTGTACGCTAAGTACCTATC